>NZ_JBFRER010000010.1:0-115568 GCF_052114405.1 Streptomyces sp. M-16
GCCGCGGGCCCGGGAGGAGCCGCGGGAACCRGCGGGGCGGGCGCCCCGGCCGCCGCGGACCCGGAGACGGGCCGGATGCTCTGCGCCGCCCTCGCCCGCGCCGCCGCCACCGAGCCCGACCCGGCCGCCCTGGAGGCCGAGCTCGCGGCCCTCCTGGGCCTGTCCCCCTTCCTCGGCCCCCCGGCCCTCGCGCTCCTCCACGCCCTGGACACCGTCACCCTCCCCGCCGGGCCCCGCACTTGCCTGGACGCGCTGCTGGGTCCGCACCGCACGGGCTGAGGCGGGATGGCCCGCGGCCGGAGCCGACGCTAGCCTTCCGGGGGCGTTGCGCGGGTGCACAGCGTGGTGCGGCCGCTCCTATCCGTCATCCCCTGCGAAGGTGGTACACGTGAAGGCCATCCGTCGATTCACCGTGCGCCCCGTCCTCCCGGAACCCCTGATGCCGCTCGCCGAACTCGCGCGCAACCTGCGCTGGTCGTGGCATACGGAAACCCGCGAACTCTTTCAATCCGTCGATCCCGAGGGCTGGCAGGCCGCCGGCGGTGACCCCGTCCGGCTGCTCGGGTCCGTGCCCGCCGCCCGGCTGGAGGAACTCGCCGCCGACCGGCGGTTCCTGCGGCGGCTCGCCGTCGCCGCGGCCGACCTCGACGACTACGTCCACGGCGGGAGGTGGTACCAGAGCCAGGAGAACACCGCCGAGCTCCCCGCCGCCATCGCCTACTTCTCCCCCGAGTTCGGGATCACCGCCGCGCTGCCGCAGTACTCGGGCGGCCTCGGGATCCTGGCCGGCGACCACCTGAAGGCCGCCAGCGACCTCGGCGTCCCCGTCATCGGTGTCGGGCTGCTGTACCGGCACGGCTACTTCCGCCAGTCCCTCTCGCGCGACGGCTGGCAGCAGGAGCACTACCCCGTCCTCGACCCCCACGAGCTGCCCCTGACCCTGTTGCGCCAGGAGGACACGACCCCCGCCCGGGTGTCGCTCACCCTCCCGGGCGGGCGGTCGTTGCACGCGCACATCTGGCAGGCCCGCGTCGGGCGGGTGCCGCTGCTGTTGCTCGACTCCGACGTCGAGGACAACGACGCCGCCGCCCGCGAGGTGACCGACCGGCTCTACGGCGGCGGCAGCGACCACCGCCTGCTCCAGGAGATGCTGCTCGGCATCGGCGGCGTCCGCGCCGTGCGCGCCTACTGCGGGATCACCGGGCACGCCGCCCCGGAGGTCTTCCACACCAACGAGGGCCACGCCGGCTTCCTGGGCCTGGAGCGCATAAGGGAACTGGAAGGGGAGCAGGGGCTCGGCTTCGACGCCGCCGTCGAGGCGGTGCGCGCCGGGACCGTGTTCACCACGCACACCCCCGTGCCCGCGGGCATCGACCGCTTCGAGCGCTCCCTGCTCGCCCGGCACTTCGGCGAGGGCGGCGAGCTGCCCTCCGTACCGGTCGACCGGATCCTGGAGCTCGGGGCCGAGACCTTCCCGGGCGGTGACCCCGGGGTGTTCAACATGGCCGTCATGGGGCTGCGCCTGGCCCAGCGCGCCAACGGGGTCTCCACCCTTCACGGGGCGGTCAGCCGCGGCATGTTCGCCGGGCTCTGGCCGGGCTTCGACGCGGCCGACGTGCCCATCGCGTCCGTCACGAACGGGGTCCACGCCCCGACCTGGGTCGCCCCCGAGGTGATGCGGCTCGGTGCCCGCCAGATCGGGCCCGGGCGCACCGAGGACGCCCTCGCGGTCGGCGGTTCGCCGCGCTGGGACGCGGTCGCGCAGATCGCGGACCAGGACGTGTGGGACGTACGCCGGGCCCTGCGCGAGCAACTGGTGCAGGAGGTGCGGGACCGGCTGCGGGCCTCGTGGAAACAGCGCGGGGCCGCCGACGCCGAACTGGGCTGGGTGGACTCCGTCCTCGACCCGGACGTGCTGACCATCGGGTTCGCCCGCCGGGTGCCCTCGTACAAACGGCTCACGCTGATGCTCCGCGACCCCGAGCGGCTGCGCCGGCTGCTCCTGGACCCCGACCGGCCCGTGCAGATCGTCGTCGCGGGCAAGGCGCACCCGGCCGACGACGGCGGGAAGCGGCTGGTGCAGGAGCTGGTGCGCTTCTCCGACGACCCGCGGGTGCGCCACCGGATCGTGTTCCTGCCCGACTACGGCATGGCCATGGCCCAGAAGCTCTACCCGGGCTGCGACGTCTGGCTGAACAACCCGCTGCGGCCGCTGGAGGCCTGTGGCACCAGCGGGATGAAGGCGGCCCTCAACGGGTGCCTCAACCTCTCCGTCCTCGACGGCTGGTGGGACGAGTGGTTCGAGCCCGACTTCGGCTGGGCGATCCCCACCGCCGACGGCCTCGGCACCGACGAGGACCGGCGCGACGACCTGGAGGCGGGTGCCCTCTACGAGTTGATCGAGAGCCGCGTCGCACCCCGGTTCTACGACCGGACCGGGCGGACCGGCCTGCCCGTGCGGTGGATCGAGATGGTCCGGCGCACCCTGGTGTCCCTGGGGCCGAAGGTGCTCGCGGGGCGGATGGTGCGGGAGTACGTGGAGCGGCTCTACGCCCCCGCCGCCCTCTCCCACCGGGCCCTGGACCCCGCCGCCGCGCGGGACCTCGCCTGGTGGAAGGGGCGCGTCCGGGCGGCCTGGCCGCGGGTGGCGGTCGAGCACGTGGAGGCCGTCGCGGCGGCGCCCGTCGGGGGCACCGCCGAGCTGGGCGCCACCCTCACCCTGCGGGTCCGGGTGGCGCTGGACTCGCTGGCACCCGATGACGTGGAGGTGCAGGCCGTGGCGGGCCGGGTCGACGCGCAGGACGTGATCCGGGACGCGCGGACCTTCCCGCTCAAGCCCGCCGCCGGCCCGGACCTGGAGGGCCGTTGGGTCTACGAGGGCCCGCTCGCCCTCGACCGCACGGGGCCCTTCGGCTACACCGTGCGGGTCCTGCCGAGCCACCCGCTGCTGGCGACGGCGGCCGAACTGGGACTGGTCGCCGCCCCGGTGGACGCCGAACCGATGGGCGGTGTGGTGCTGCGCTGACGCGCTGCCGCGCCGGCGCGGTGACGTCAGGGGGCGGGCGGCGGGTCCACCAGCCGCTGCCCGTCCTCCACCAGCATCCCGGCCCGCTTCACGCTGCGCAGGGTCGGGATCACCTCCACCTGGCCGACGCCGTCCACGGCGCCGATCCGCTCGGTCAGGTACGTGTAGAGCGCGTCCGTGTCCCGGCACACCACCACGGCCATCAGGGAAGCCGCCCCCGTCACGGCCGCCGCGAACGCCACCTCCCGGTGGCTCGCCAGCGCGTCGCCCACCTCCGCCAGCCGGGCCGGGGGGACGGTCAGCACCAAGGTGGCCTCCGCCTCGTAGCCGAAGAGCGACGGGACGAACTCCACGTCGAAGAAGAGCGCCCCCAGATCGCGCAGCCGCTCCACCCGCCGCCGGGCGGTCGATTCCGACAGGCCGGTGGCGCGGGCCAGGTCCGGATAGCCGGCGCGGCCGTCCCGGCCCAGTACCGACAGCAGCGCCAGCTCCGTCTCGTCCAGGACGTACCGCTGCGGACCGGGCTCGACGGGGGGCCGTTCCAGCGCGGCGGTCTGGTCGGGCCGCAGCACGTCCGCCCCCGGCCACCCGTCGGGCCCGCCGAAGAACTTCCGCAGGATGGTGTGGGCGCTGATGCCGGTCACCCGGCGGGTGCGCGGCAGCTTCTCCAGCAGCAGGGCGTCCCGGTCCTTGCGGGTCCGGGCCCGGGTCATGCAGTGGATCTCCGTACCGCCCGAGTTCAGGGTCACCCACGCGATGTCCGGGCGGCGGGCGAGCGCCTCCGCCACCGGGAGCGCGGCGTCGGGGGCGCACTGCACCCGCAGCCAGGACTCGAACAGGCCGACACGGCTGCCCTGCGGCAGCCCGACGACCCGGACCAGGCCGTCGGTCCGCAGGCGCCGGTAGCGGCGTACGACCGTCTGGTCGGAGACCTCCAGCACCTCGGCGATCCGGCTGAAGGCGGCCCGGCCGTCGATCACGAGGGCCTGCACCAGGGACCGGTCGAGGGCGTCCAGCTCCACGTCTTTCATGGTTTCCATCATCACAGGCGCTCCCATGGGAGAAATCCGCCAGGGAGGGCGGACTGGGTGGGGGCGGGCGCGCGCCGCTGCGACCGTGGGGGCACCGGGATCCACACCTTTCCCGGGATCAGCGACCGAGGAGACCCCCCCCATGCGCAAATGGCTCCCCCTGACGGCCGTGTGCCTCGGGGCCTTCATGCTGCTGGTCGACGTCACGATCGTGACCGTCGCCCTGCCGGACATGGCCGAGGACATGAACACGGGCTTCGCCGGACTCCAGTGGGTGATGGACGTCTACGCCCTCGCCCTGGCCGCCCTGCTGCTCGGCGCGGGCTCGCTCGCCGACCGGATGGGACGCCGCCGCGTCTACCTCGGCGGGCTCGCGGTGTTCGCGGCCGCCTCCCTCGCCTGCGGCCTGGCGACCGGTCCGGGAGCCCTGATCGCCTTCCGCGCCGTCCAGGGACTCGGGGGCGCGGCGATGTTCGCCACCACCATGGCCCTGCTCAGCTCCGCCTACCAGGGCCGCGACCGCGGGATCGCCTTCGGTGTCTGGGGAGCCGTCAACGGCGCGGCCGCCGCTGCCGGGCCGATCGTCGGCGGGCTGCTGACCGAGCACTTCGGCTGGCGCTGGATCTTCTTCATCAACCTGCCCTTCTGCGCCCTGGCCGTCTACGTGACCGTCAAGGCGGTGGCCGAGTCCCGCAACCCGCGGGCCACGGGCCTGGACCTGCCGGGCATGGCCGCCTTCACGGCGGGCGCCGGGGCCCTGACCTACGCGCTGATCCGGGTCGGCGAGAACGGCTGGACCTCCGCCGCCACCCTCGGCCTGCTGGGGCTGGCCGCCGTCGCGTTCACCGCGTTCGTCCTCGTCGAACTGCGCAGCGCCAAGCCGATGCTGGACCTCTCGCTCTTCCGCAGCCCGAACTTCGTCGCCGTCATGACGGGCGGCATGCTGCTGTCCGGCGCCGCCTTCTCGTACCTGATGTACGTCTCCCTGTGGCTCCAGTCGGCCGAGGGCATGGGGCCGGTCCAGGCGGGTCTGGTGCTGGTGCCGATGAGCCTGGCCGCCTTCGTCGTCTCGGCGGTGGCCGGGCGGCTGCTGCACGCGGCGCCGCCGCGGCTGACCATCGCCGGAGGACTGCTGCTGATCGGTGCGGGGGCGCTGCTCCAGGCCTGGATGACGGACGCCGGCGATGGCTGGACGGCGCTGGTGCCGGGGCTGGCCCTGACCGGCATCGGCGTCGGGATGGCCACCCCGCAGCTGGCGGCCGTCGCGATGGCCTCGGTGGCGCCGGCCCGTGCCGGCATGGCGGGCGGCGCCCTGAACACGTCGCGGCAGCTGGGCAACGCCCTCGGGATCGCGGTGCTGGGCGCGGTGTTCCACGCCGGGCTGGTCTCCGGGCTCGGCGACCGGCCGCGCGCGACGGCCGACGTACTGGCCTCCGGCGGGGCGGGACGGCTGCTCGCCGAGGCCCCGGACGCTGCGCATTGGGTGGAGGCCGCCTTCGCGAGCGGGCTGCGGGAGACGTTCCTGGCCTCGGGGGTGATGGGTCTGGCGGGCGCCCTGGCGGTGGCGCTGCTGATCCGCCGCCCGGCCGCCGGGGCCCCGGTCCCGGCCCAGGCCTCCGCCCCGGCGGCGGCCGGCTCCGCCGACCGGGCCTCCGCCTGAGGGTGCGCCGTACGGGCGGCGGATGGCCCCAGGGACGCTCCGTGAGGGTGAACCTTCGAACGCGCTGCGCATGCCGAATCGTTTCGGCAACCCGGCCCGCTCCTACGCTGCCCGCGGATGCCCACTGGACCGGGCACCCGTGGAACCCGAGAAACGGACTCTTTCATGCGCCTTCGCACCACCGCCGCCGCCCTCCTCACCTCCCTCGCGCTGGTCGTCCCCACCGCCGGCCAGGCCCTGGCGACCGGTCACGACCGCGACCACGACAGCCTCGGCACCCTCCACTACCGGTTCACCGACGGGGACGACGAGGTCCGCAACGCCCAGATCCATCCCGCGGACAACGACACCTGCTACCGGCTGACCCACGCGCAGCGCCACCCGGCCTTCGCCGTGAAGAACGAGACGGAGTCGACGGCTCTGCTCTTCGAGGACGGCAGCTGCGGCGGTGAGCCCCAGGAGGTCCTGGAGCCGGGCGAGCGGGCGCACGACCTGCGGGTCCGCTCGGTCCTCTTCAAGCCGTCCGACGAGCACCACGGCCGCCACGAGGGCCGCGGCGACTCGGAGGAGCGCGAGGACGAGGACCGCAACGGCGGCCCGCGCCACGCCCAGCAGCGGGCCGGCGACCTCATGAACCGGGTCTTCCGCCCCGTCGGCTGATCCGCACACCGGAAGACCGGGCCCGGCACCCCGCGAAGGGTGCCGGGCCCGGTCGCTTCGTAGGGCCGACCGGTCTCCGCCATCCCTCCGCGACCGCCCGCCGCCGGGCGCCGAAGGTCCCGGTCCCGCGGCGAAGGTCCCGCGGCGAAGGTCCCGCGAGGGAGGGGCACATGGAACAGGGCCGCCCGGGGAGGTCTCTCTCCCGGGCGGCCCCGTGGTCTAGCGGTTCAGCTCTGGTTCACCGGTGCCCCTCGTGGGGGTCAGAAGGTGAGCTTCCAGCTGTCGATCTTGCCGGTGTCGAGGGAGGCGAGGTCCGCGACACGGAGCTTCCAGACACCCTGGGCGACCTCGGAGGAGGCGTTCACGGTGAAGCTCTGGATGATGTTGTCCGCGCTTCCGCCGGTGCGGTTGCGCAGGTTGTAGACGGTGCCGTCGGGGGCGACCAGGTCGACCCGCAGGTCACCGACGTAGGTGTGCTTGATGTCGACGTCCACCTTGAGGGTGCTCGGGGCATTGCCGGAGCGGGTCACGGTGATCGGGGACTCGACCGTCGCGTTGTCGTTGATCGCGTAGTCGTTGGTGTTCTCGAAGACGTTCTGCTGGGCGGTGCCGACCGTCCAGGTGAAGGACGCCGTACCGGTCTTGCTCGCCGAGTCGGTCACCGTGACGGTCACGTTGGACGTGCCCGCGGTGGTGGCCGTGCCCGAGATCAGGCCGGTGGAGGAGTTGATCGACAGGCCGGCCGGCAGGCCGGTCGCCGCGTAGCTCAGCGCACCCGCGTTGGTGCTGGTGGCCTGGACCTGCAGGCTCACAGCGGTGTTGATCTGGGTGGTCTGGTTGGCGATCGGGGTGACCGAGACGCCGGAGGGCGCCGGGCGGCTGCCGACGTTGATGCCGGCCCAGGCGTTGGCCACGTTGTTGTACGTGACCGAGTTGGCGCCGTACAGGTCGGCGGCGGCCTGGAGGGTCGCCGTACGGGCGGCCGCGTAGTTGGTGTTGGACTTGAAGTAGCCCACCGTCAGCGCACGGAACCAGATCTTCGCGGCGGCGTCACGGCCGATCGCGGTGACCGGGAGGCCGTCCGAGGTCGGGGAGTCGTAGCTGACGCCGTTGATGACCTTGGCGCCGGAGCCCTCGGACATCAGGTAGTAGACGTGGTTGGCCGGGCCCGACGAGTAGTGCACGTCGAGGCCGCCGAGGCCCGAATACCACGCGTCCTTGGACCCGCCGTCCTTGCTCGGCTTGTCCATGTAGCGCAGCGGCGTGCCGTCGCCGTTGATGTCGATCTTCTCGCCGACGAGGTAGTCACCGACGTCGTTGGGGTTGTTCGCGGCGAACTCGACGTTCGCCGCCATGATGTCGGAGGTCGCCTCGTTCAGGCCGCCGGGCTCACCGCTGTAGGTCATGTTGCCGGTGACCGAGGTGAGGCCGTGGGTCATCTCGTGCGCGGCCACGTCGATGGAGGTCAGCGGGTGGTTGTTGCCCGTGCCGTCACCGTAGGTCATGCAGAAGCAGCCGTCGTCCCAGAAGGCGTTGACGTACGCGTTGCCGTAGTGGACACGGCTGTACGGGGCGACGCCGTCGTTGCGCAGGCCGTTGCGGCCGTGCACGTTCTTGTAGTAGTCCCACGTCAGCTGCGCACCGTAGGCGGCGTCGGCGCCGGCGGTCTGACGGTTGGAGGGAAGACCGTTGCCCCAGGTGTCGGACGTGCTCGAGAAGAGCGTGCCGGTGCCGGAGCTGCCCCCGTTGAGGTCGTACGTCTTGTGTCCGCCGCGGCCCGCGTCGGTCAGCGTGTAGTTGCTGCCCGACTGCGAGGTGCCCAGGGTGACCTGGCCGCTGTACTCGGTGTTGCCGATGCCCTTTTCGATGGCCTGCCACTCGGTGATCTTCGCGCCGGTCTTGGCGTCGGTGATCACGTGCAGCTTGCTCGGGGTGACGCCGTCGCTCTGGAAGCCGCCGACGACGGTCTCGTAAGCGAGGACCGGGGCGCCTTCGGCGGCCCAGATCACCTTGCGGGCACCCTGCTCGGCCTTGGCGTCCTTGCCGCCGCTGGCCGACAGCGCGGCGAAGGCGGTGCCCTCGGCGGCCGACGGGGTCACGGTGGCGGAGGTGTCCGCGACCTTGATCTCGTGGTTGGTGGCCTTGGTGACGCTCTTGGTGACACCACCCTTGGCGTGGACCGTCAGGTCGCCGCCGAGGACGGGCAGGCCGTTGTAGGTCCGCTCGTAGGTGGTGTGCGTGGTGCCGTCCGCGTCCTTGACCACATCGCGGACGACGAGCTTCTCGCCGCTGCCGAGACCGAGGGCCTTGGCGGCCTGCGCACTGGTCGAGTTGGCGTCTGCCAGGAGCGTCGCACGCTCCGAAGCGCTGAGTACGAGATTGGCCGCGCCCGGATTGGGCTGGGCGACCTTGGCGGCCTGCGACGCGGTGGCGTCGGCGGTGGCGGTACCGGCCTGTATACCTACGGCGAGCAGGGCTGCCGCGGCTACGAACGCTCCGGCCGCAGTGGCACGCCTCTGGGGGGTGGAACTCAACGCAGACTCCTTCTGCAAGGGGGGTTCCGGATGGCTGGGTGGGCCTCCGGGCAGATCAGGGCTGTGCGATGAACGGATCGAAGAGTGCCATCAGTTGGTTGCGATGTCAGGGCCGCGTCAAAAGGTTGGCCGGAAACAGTCCGTTGTCCGTAGAGACGTATCCGGTATCCGAACCATTCACCTTCGTGTGGGAAGGGGGGCTCCAGAATCCGGAATAGTTGATACCGGTATTTAACGCTTGGGCAACGAGAGGTCTCGTTCACCCGAACGGCATTAAACGTACGGGTGTTTGTCGTACTGTTTCCCGGTGCGACAGACGCCCGTTGCCAGGGGAAGCCGCGGGCAGGCACCACCGACATAGACCACGTGCCAGGGGGGCCCATGAGGCATGTCCGTTTTCCTGCGCAAAGTGTGGCCGGTACGGCCGCGGGTGCGGAGGGGACGACAACGGCCCCTGTGCGGCGCCTCGGTGACAAGGCCCGCTGGTACCTGCCGGCCGCGGTGACGGCCGACTTCGTCGGGGCCGCGATGCCCGTCGGCCTGGTCTTCGACGCCGCCCAGCAGGCCAGGCCGGTCTCCTGCGCGCTCGCCGCCGCCCTCGCGTGGACCGGCGTGCAGGGCCTGCGACGACGTTACTCCTCCCGAGCGCTCGGAGAATCCCGGGGAGTACTGCCCGTCGTGCACGACTGGCTGATTCTGATCGGAATCCTGGCCGTCGCCCGGGTGATGACGGGGGAGAGCACCCCCCGGCTGGCCGCCCTCGGGGCGCTGTTGCCGGCCCTGCTCGTCACGGTCGCCTGCCACAAGCTCACCTACCGGCACCTGTCGGCCGCCCGCCGCGAGGCCCAGGCCGTCAGCCGGGTCCTGGTCATCGGCGAGCCCGAGGCCGCCGAGCACGTCATCGCGCACCTCGCCGCGCGCACCGACCACCCCTACGTCGTCGTCGGCGTGGTCGCCGTCGGCGACGGCTCCCTGACCAGCGGCGTCCCGGTCGCGGCCCGGTTGGACCGCGGGATGCCCGAGGCCCCGAACGGCGACTGGGCCCCGGTGCTGGGCGCCGTCCGCAGTCACCACGCCGACCTGGTGCTGGTGGCGCCGGGCGCCCGGATCTCGGGGGAGCGGCTGCGCCGGGTGGCCTGGGTCCTGCACGACGAGGGCCTCGAACTCGCCGTGTTCCCCGGGCTCGTGGAGATATCCGTCAAGCGCCTGGAAACCCGCTCCGCCGGCGGACTCGCCGTGCTGCGGGTCGCGCCGCCCGTGCGCCGCGGGGTGCAGACCCTGCTCAAGTCGGTGCTGGACCGCCTCGGCGCCGGCGTCGGACTGCTCCTGCTGTCGCCGCTGTTCCTGGCCGTCGTGCTGGCCATCCGGCTCGGCTCGCGCGGCCCGGCCTTCTACAGCCAGCGCCGGATCGGCCGCGACGGGGAGCCCTTCGTCATGTGGAAGTTCCGCACGATGGTGGTCGACGCCGACCTGCTGAAGGCCGAGCTGACGGGGGCCAACGAGAACGACGGCCTGATGTTCAAGATGCGCCGCGACCCCCGGGTGACCCGGGTGGGCCGCCTCCTGCGCCGCACCTCGCTGGACGAACTCCCCCAGCTGGTCAACGTGCTGACCGGCAGCATGTCCCTGGTCGGGCCGCGCCCGCCGCTGCCGGAGGAGGTGGCGGAGTACGACGAGGTCGAGCTGCGCCGGCTCACCGTACGGCCCGGGATGACCGGCCTGTGGCAGATCAGCGGGCGGTCGGACCTCTCTTGGGACGAAACGATTCAGCTCGATCTCCAGTACGTCGACAACTGGTCGTTCACCAGCGACGTCGACGTGATGGGCCGGACGCTCCGCGCCGTCGTCGACGGTCGCGGAGCGTACTGAGGCCGTGGTGGAGTCAGCCCTGCCGGCCCTGGTCGAGCCACCAGCGGTAGGTGGCGGCGATGCCGTCCCGCAGCGGGATGCCCGGCTTCCAGCCCAGCGCGGTCAGGCGCGAGACGTCGAGCAGCTTGCGCGGGGTCCCGTCCGGCTTGGACGTGTCCCAGGCGAGCCGGCCCTCGAAGCCGGTCACCTCGGCGACCGTCTCCGCCAGCGCCTTGATGGTCAGGTCGTCGCCGCAGCCGATGTTGACGGGCTCGTCCCCGTCGTAGCGCTCCAGCAGCACCGCGCACGCGGCCGCCAGGTCGTCGACGTGGAGGAACTCCCGGCGCGGGGTGCCGCTGCCCCACAGCGTGACCTCGTCACGGCCCTCGGCGGCGGCCTCGTGGAAGCGGCGGATGAGGGCGGGCAGGACGTGCGAGGACTCCAGGTCGAAGTTGTCGCCCGGACCGTAGAGGTTCGTGGGCATGGCCGAGATGTACGAGGCCCCGTACTGCTTGCGGTAGGACTGGACCTGCACGATGCCGGCGATCTTCGCGAGGGCGTACGCCTCGTTGGTGGGCTCCAGCGGGCCCGTCAGCAGGGCGTCCTCGTGGATCGGCTGCGGGGCGAGCTTCGGGTAGATGCAGGAGGACCCGAGGAAGAGCAGGCGGCCCACGCCGGCGGCGTGCGAGCCGGCGATGACGCTGAGCTGGATCCTGAGGTTGTCCTCCAGGAACTGCACCGGGTACGTGCTGTTGGCCATGATCCCGCCGACCTTGGCGGCGGCCAGCACGACCGCGTCCGGGCGCATGTCGCGCAGGTGCGCCTCCGTCGCGGCGGCGTCGCGCAGGTCGAGGTCGGCCCGGCCGCGGGTGAGCACCTCGTGGCCGTCGGCGGTGAGCCGGCGGGCCACCGCGGACCCCACGAGGCCACGGTGTCCGGCGACGAAGACGCGGGCGTGCGGGGGCAGGAGCGGCGAACTTGTCATACCGCCGATGATGCCAGTCCGCCGCCGCGGTGTTCCCCGGAGCCCACCCTCCGGGCCCCGGGCCCGCTGCCGGGCCCGGTTCCCGCTCGCCCGCACGGTCCTGATGGTTCGTCAGTCCGCAGTATGGCCGGCCTTCCGGCCTCCGCCCGCAGCTCGCCCGGGGCTCCTGGGCCGAAGGGGCGCGAGCGCCCCGGGGGCGAAGGGCCCCAACGGGGCAGTACGGTACGCATCCRGCCTCGGCCCGAGGGTGCGTTCCCGCACCTCACACCTGGCCGGCCAGGCCAGACACAGCCTGAACACGAACGACAGCAACGACAACCTGGGGGACCCCATGGGCAAGACCGCACTGATCACCGGCGTCACCGGACAGGACGGCTCGTACCTCGCCGAGCTCCTGCTCTCCAAGGGCTACACGGTGCACGGGCTCGTGCGGCGGTCCTCCAGCTTCAACACGGAGCGGATCGACCACGTCTACCAGGACCCGCAGACCGCGAACCGTTCCTTCGTCCTGCACCACGCCGACCTCTCCGACGGCGTGGCCCTGGTGAACCTGCTCCGTGACATACGCCCCGACGAGGTCTACAACCTGGGCGCCCAGTCCCATGTCCGGGTCTCCTTCGACGCCCCCCTCTACACGGGCGACGTGACCGGCCTCGGCGCGCTGCGGCTACTGGAGGCCATCCGGGCCAGCGGTGTGGACACCCGGATCTACCAGGCCTCGTCCTCGGAGATGTACGGAGCGACCCCGCCCCCGCAGAACGAGGGTACCCCCTTCCACCCGCGCAGCCCGTACGGCGCCGCGAAGGTGTTCGCGTACTGGACCACGGTCAACTACCGCGAGGCGTACGACATGTTCGCGGTCAACGGGATCCTCTTCAACCACGAGTCCCCGCGCCGCGGCGAGACGTTCGTGACCCGCAAGATCACC
This sequence comes from Streptomyces sp. M-16, assembly GCF_052114405.1. NCBI lineage: Bacteria > Bacillati > Actinomycetota > Actinomycetes > Kitasatosporales > Streptomycetaceae > Streptomyces > Streptomyces sp. M-16. The sequence goes on from NZ_JBFRER010000010.1 coordinate 12,672, forward strand.
CGGGCGGTCGCCCGCATCAAGGCCGGCCTCCAGGACCACCTCTACCTCGGCAACCTCGACGCCGTCCGCGACTGGGGCTACGCCCCCGAGTACGTCGAGGCGATGTGGCGGATGCTCCAGCAGGACGAGCCGACCGACTACGTGGTGGCCACCGGAGTCGCGGCGACCGTCCGCGAGTTCGTCGAGTCCTCCTTCACGCACGCGGGCCTCGACTGGAACGCGCACGTGCGCTACGACCCCAAGTACGAGCGCCCGAGCGAGGTCGACGCGCTCATCGGCGACGCCTCCAAGGCGCAGGAGCTCCTTGGCTGGAAGCCGTCGGTCCTGGTGCCGGAACTGGCGCGCATCATGGTGGACGCCGACATCCGGCAGGTCGAGGACCAACTGGCGGGCGCGAGCGTCCGTATCGACCGCTGAGGCCTGGCGCTTCGCCTACGATTTGCCGTGTCCCGGTCATCGCCGCGACCTTCCGCGGTCTTGGCCGGGACAAACCTGCCGTATGTCCGAAGTGTGTCCTCCGCGTTGAACCCTGTTGGTTCCAATTTGGTATGCAAGGGGTCAACTGAGGTGACCAGGGCGGCGCGTGCGCCCTAGTCTGCGCCAGTACATATGGCTGTTCGGATAGTTCCAGCCATCAAGCCGGGCGATTGCCCTGGGGGGCTCATGCGTAGATCCAGAGGGCTGACTGCTGCCCTCGCCCTGTCACTGGCCGGCGCCGGTACCGGAATAGGCCTGGTGTTGATGCCCGAGGCGTCCGCCATCACGCCGCCCGTGGCGTTCACCGCCGACGAACTGCCCACGTGGCAGCCGAACGGCGTCGTCTTCGCCATGGAGCAGGCGAACGGCACCGTCTTCGCCGGGGGCACCTTCTCCGCGGTCCGCCCGCCCGACGCCGCGGCCGGCACGGAGCAGGAAGCCGTGAACTTCGTGGCGCTCGACGCCGCCACCGGCAACCCCACCTCCTGCAAGCTGGCCTTCACCGTCGGCGACGGCACCGCGACGGTGCGGGCGCTGGCCGTGTCGAAGGACAAGAAGACCCTCTACGCGGGCGGCTACTTCGGCGCCGTCAACGGAACCCCGGTCTCCAGCCTCGCGGCGATCGACATCGAGACCTGCGCCCCCAAGGCCTCGTTCCACCCGGGCGTCCCCGCCACCGTCCGGGCGCTCGCCGTCACCGACGACACCCTGTACATCGGCGGCGACTTCGCCGCGGTCGAGGGGCAGACCCGCGAACGGTTCGCCGCGCTCGACGCCGGCTCCGGCGCGCTCAAGCCCTTCACCGCCAACGCGGACGAGCCGGGGCGCGCGATCCAGGTCAGCAACGACGGCAAGAACGTCCTGCTCGGCGGCGACTTCTTCTCGGTCAACGGCTCCAACACGCACGCGCTGGCGGTCGTCGACGCCACCACCGGCGCGGTCGCCAAGACCTACTCCACCATCCCCTCCAACTCGGTGGTCAAGCACATCGCGGCCGACGCGACGGGCTACTACACCGGCAACGAGGGTTCGGGCGGCGGCGTCTTCGACGGCCGCATCGGCCTCGACACCAACTTCAACGAGAAGTGGCGCGACCGCTGCCTGGGCGCCACCCAGTACGTGCTGCCGTACGACGGGGTGCTCTACAGCTCCTCGCACGCGCACGACTGCTCGCTGGAGGGCCAGTTCCCCGACGGCAAACGCAACTTCCTGCTGGCCCAGCAGACCGACCACAAGGGTGCCGCCCCCGCGCCCGTGGACGGTTTCGTGCAGAGCCCGCCGAAGCTCGGATGGCACCCCACCGCGAACGACGGCATCGGCGAGGGCATCGGCCCGCGCGTCATGTCGATCGCCGAGAAGGACGACGTCAAGTACATGTGGGTCGGCGGTGAGTTCACCCTCATCAACGGCCGCGCGCAGCAGGGCCTGACCCGCTTCGCCTCCACCGGTGACGTCGGTGCCCCGACCACCCCGATCGCCAGCGCCGGCAGCGTCAAGCCCGGTGAGGCCCAGGTCCGCTGGCGCACCAGCTACGACCAGGACGACAGCAAGCTGACGTACCGGATCTACCGCAACGGCTCGGGCACCCCGATCGCCACGGTCTCGGCCGATTCCCTGGAGTGGGAGCGCCAGCAGGCCTCCTGGACCGACACCACCGTCAAGGCGGGCCAGGCCTACGGCTACCGGGTGACCGCCACCGACGGCGCGGGCAACACCAGCGCCCTGTCGGCGAACGTCTCCGTGACCGTCCCGACCTCGGTCCAGGCCTACCCGGACAAGGTCCGCGCGGACGGCGCCAACCTCTACTGGCGCTACGACGACACCGTCAGCCCGTACGTGGCCGACTCCTCGGCCTCCGGCAACACCGGCGGCGTCCAGGTCGGCGCCCCGGCCCTGGGCCAGAGCCCCGGCGCCATCACCGGTACCAGCACGGCGATGGGCTTCAACGGCACCAGCCAGCAGGTGTACAGCGACCACCGCCAGACGGTCGGCGCCGCGTACTCCATCGAGACCTGGTTCAAGACCGGCACCACGCGCGGCGGCAAGCTGATCGGCTTCGGCAACAACACGGTCAACAGCAGCGGCTCGTACGACAAGCAGATCTACATGACCAACGCCGGCCGTCTGGTCTTCGGCGTCTACAACGGCTCCGCCCGCACCATCTCCACCGGCCTGTTCGAGACGTACAACGACAACAAGTGGCACCACGTCGTCGCCACGCAGGGCCCCGGCGGCATGACGCTGTACGTCGACGGCCAGAGCAAGGGCACGAACAGCGCCACGAGCTCCACGTCGTACGCGGGCTTCTGGCACGTGGGCGGCGACAACCTCAGTAGCTGGYCGAACCGTCCGACCAGCAACTTCTTCGCCGGTACCCTCGACGAGACGGCCGTCTACCCGTCGGCGCTGACCCAGGCGCAGGTCAAGTCCCACTTCGACCTGGCCAAGGCCGCCGTCGACACGGTCTCCAAGGTCGTCGCGACCGAGGACACCTACATCAACCAGGGCGCCCCGAGCACCGCCTACGGCACCTCCACCCAGCTCGCGGTGCGCGGTACCTCGGCGTACGAGTCGTACCTGCGCTTCACCCTCCCGGCGGCTCCGTCCGGGCAGGTCCTCAAGAGCGCCTCCCTCCAGTTCAAGACCTCCACGCAGGCCGGGGCCGGCACCGCCGACACCGTCTCCGTGGTCCCGGTCACCGGTACCTGGAGCGGCACGGGCACGACGTTCAACACCAAGCCCACGCTCGGCACCGCCCCGCTCGGTTCCATCTCGGGCGTGCCGGACGGTTCGGCCGTGCAGAACGTCGAGCTGGACACCACCGCCGTCTCCGCCGTGCTGGGCAGCAGCTACAGCCTCGGCCTGACGAGCACGGGCACCGACGCGATGTGGCTGTGGTCCGCGGAGTCGACGGCCGCGGACGCCGCTCCGCAGCTGATCCTCACCTTCGGCCCGAAGTAACCGCCTGACGGCGTACGGGGCCCGGCCGGCACACGGCGGGCCCCGTACGCCTTTCCGACCCCGTAGGGGAGCCACCTGATGTACCGACGCTCCGCCGCGGCCGCCGTCCTCCTGGCGGCCGCCCTGACGCTGACCGCCTGCAGTTCCGACGGCGACGGCAAGGCCTCCGCCGACGCGGCGGGCAAGCCGAAGCCGCCGGCCTCCAGCCCGGTCCCGGACCCGGCGGACGCCTCCACGGCGCCCACCACGGCCGCGTCGCCCGACGCGAAGCCGACGGGGCCGGTCCTGCCGGACGCGAAGCTGACCCCGAAGACGGGCAGCTTCAAGGAGAACGAGAAGCAGTACCTCAGCGGACGCGTCCCGGAGAAGATGGATCCGGCGGCCGTCCTGCAGACCGGTCAGGAGACCTGCCAGCGGGTGGAGCGCACCGCGAAGCGGGACAAGGACGCGGCGGCCGCGGCCATCATCTCCGGTGACGTCACCGGGGCGAAGGACGCCATCACCCTCCTGTGCCCGGAGCAGAAGCCGGTGCTGGCGGTGGCGGAGAAGGGCTTCGGGGACTCCCCCCGGACCACCCCGGCCCCCGGTACCTACCGGGCGCTGACCCAGAGCACCACCTGCACCTGGGAGGCGAAGGGCAAGGACGGCGCGATCCTGGCCTCGGGACCCGAGACCCCGCCCAAGGCCGGTGACCGGATCACGGCCACCGTCCCGTCCGGCACGGCCGAGTTCCGTTCGACGGGCTGCTACGCCTGGGTGCCCGCGTAGCACACCGATCCGGCACGAGGACGCCGCCGCCCGGTTCCGGGGCGGCGGCGTTTCCGCGTCCCGCGGCCGGGTAACCGCGTGGCCACACGCCGAACACTCTGGAGGCGAACGGTATGCGCGGCATAGGCGGTTGTATCGCCCTGATCGTGGTGGGGGCCATCCTCACCTTCGCGAGCGACTGGCAGATGGAGAGCGTCAACCTCGACGTGGTGGGCGTGATCATGATGATCGCGGGGGCGGTGGGCCTCGGCGTCTACGCGAGCGTGCTCAAGCGCCGCCGCGCGATGGGCGCCGTCCCGGTGGTGGAGGAACGGCGCGACGTCCTGTGACCCCCGCGCCCACCCGGCCGGCTCAGCGGGCGATGTCCCGGTAGACCGGGAGCAGGGTGTCCAGGACGGCGTCCATAGAGAAGGACGTCGCGGCCAGTTTCCGGGCCGCGGCCGAGGCCGCCGCGTTGGCGGCCGGGTCCAGGAGGGCGAGGACGGCCTGCGCGACGGCTGCCGCTCCGGGGTCCACGGCGCGCCCGGCGCCGGCGGCCGCGATGTCGCGGGCCAGGCCGTTGGAGTGGGTCACCACCGGGGGGACGCCCACCGCGAGGGCCTCCAGGACCGACATCGGGAACGGCTCGTCCACCGAGGGCAGGACGTAGACGTGCGCCCGGCGCAGCTGGGCGAGGACCTCGGCGCCGGAGAGGGCCCCCGGCACCGTGAAGCGGTCCGACAGGCCCAGGGCCGTGATCCGGGCGCGGACCGCCGCCAGTTCCCCCTCGTCCGGGCCCGCCACCACGAAGTGGGCGTCCGGGTGCGCGGCCAGCACGGCCGGGGCGGCGTCCACGAAGTCCACCGGCCGTTTGCGGGCCTGGAGCCGGGCCGAGTACAGGATCCGCGGCGGCCCGGACGGGGCGGGGCGCTCCTCCTGCGCCGGGGTGCCGTTGACCAGGCGGACGGCCCGGGGCAGCGGCCCGCGCACCACCGCCTCCAGCCCCGCCCGCTCGTGCGGGGTCAGGTACAGCACGGCGTCGGCGCCGCGCAGCAGGCGGCGTACCGCCACCGCGTCGAGCACCTTGGCCAGGGCCTTCGCGCTCGGGTCCACCATCCCGTGGGTCTGCAGCACCAGCGGCTTGCCGGCGCGCAGCGCGGCGAGCGCCACGGGCAGGGTCACCAGGTCCCGGGCGAGGTGGACGTGGACCAGGTCGGCCTCCCGCACCAGCCGGCCCGCCGACGCCAGCAGGGCCGGCGAGGTCATCCCGCTGAAGCCGAGCGGCAGGATCCGCCGGGCGGGGAACAGCTTGGCGGGCACGCCCTCCACGGAGTCCGGCCAGGGGTCGAAGTCCTCGCCCAGCGCGAGGAGCCGGGCCTCGTGGCCGCGCGCACGCAGCCCCTTGGCCAGGTTGAGCGCCACCCGCACGGGCCCGCCGAAGGCGTGGGAGGGGGAGTGCAGGGTGACGGCGTGCAGGACCTTCGGGGCGGCACTCATTTGGGCTCCTCCACCGGGCGGCGACGCCCGTCCTGGGTCTGCAGGGTCAGCTCCGGCAGGTCCTTGTGGACCACCGATCCGGCGCCCGCCACCGCGCACCGCCCGACGGTCACGCCCGCCAGCACCGTCGCCCGTACGGCCACCCACGCGCCGTCCTCGACCACGATCGGGGCGTTTCGGTAGCGGAAGTCGGCGGCGCGGTGGTCGTGCGAGCCGGTGCACAGCATCGACTCCTGCGAGAGGCAGACGTTCGCGCCTATGGTCACCGGCTCCAGGTTCAGCAGCCAGGTGCCCTCGCCGATCCAGGTGTGGTCCCCGACGGTCAGCTTCCACGGCCACAGCACGCGCACCCGGTGGCGGATCAGCACGCCTTCGCCGATCCGCGCCCCGAACGCCCGCAGCAGCGCGACGCGCAGCCGGGCGGGGCAGAACCACGCCATGAACAGCGTGTTCATCACCGCGAACCACAGGGCCTGGGTCAGCAGGCCGCGCCCCTTGTCGTAGCCGGCCAGCGTGAAGGCAGGAAGATCACGCACCAGTCGCCCCTCGTCGTCCACCCCGACGCGCCTCCCCGGGCGCGGAACGCTCAGACTAGACTGCGCGCGGATCACGCACAGGGGTGGGGGCAGCAGTGGTGACGGACGTTCGGAAGCCCTCGGCCGCCCCCCAACGGCCGTCCGTGCCCGGCGAGTCGCAGTGGGGCCGGGTGACCACCCCGCGCACCCTGCTCTCCCGTGCGCTCTCGGTCCCCCTCGCCCTCGGGTTCACCGTCTTCCTGCCGTTCTTCGTCGCCGCCCAGTCCGGCGACGGCCAGCACGACGCCGCCTTCTGGCTGCAACTGCTGCTGGCCATGTACGCGGGCGCGCGGCTCTCGGCCATGGTGCTGACCAGCCGCCGCAAGCTGCTGCAGGGCTCCTTCTGGCTCTTCGTCTACATGGCCATGGGCGTGGCCCCCCTCGCCCAGGCCGTCCTCGGCCGGGTCCCCACGCCCGTCGTCGGCCCCCGCTCCGACCTCACCGTCGCCATCGGCCTGGTGCTGCTGGGCTGCACGGCCTTCGACGTCGGCGTACTGCTGGCCCGTCACCGGCCGGCGGCACGCCGCACGGGCGGCTCCCGGAAGGAGCCGAGACCGGTGATGGTCCACCGGCGGCGCCTCCAACTGCTCACCCTGGTCGCCTTCCTGTGCAGCGCGGCCTTCATCGTGAAGCTGGGGGGACCGGCGGTCTTCTTCTCCAGCCGCCAGGAGATCATCGCGGGCATCCAGGAGGCGGGGGTCTCCAACGGTGACGGCCAGGCCGGCCAGGCGCTGCTGCGCGGCTTCGGCACCGTGCCGGCCCTGCTCGCCCTGCTCCTGTACACGCGCTGGCTGATCACCTCGGAGTACGCCCGCCGCAAGGTCTCGGTCATCGCCGCGACGGCCGCCCTCGCCGTCTTGAACCTGGTCGTCAACAACCCCGTCTCGAACCCGCGCTACTGGTTCCTCACCGTCCTGTTCGCGCTGCTCTTCACGGTCTTCCCGGTGAGCGCCGCGATGTACCGGGTGGCCCTGTCGATGGCCGTGGTCATCGCCCTGCTCGTCTTCCCCTTCGCGGACCGCTTCCGCTACGACGAGAAGAACTACAAGCCCGTCGAGACGACCTCGTTCCTGGAGCCGATGGCGCTCAAGGACTACGACCAGATCGGCATGTTCGCCAACACCATCACCTTCTCCAACTCCGGCCCCGGCCACTTCTACGGACGCCAGCTCGCCGGATCCGTCTTCTTCGCGGTGCCCCGCTCGGTGTGGCCGGGCAAGCCGCGCGACACCGGCGTGATGGTCGGCCAGTGGATGGGCACGGTCAACACCAACCTCTCCTCCCCGATCTGGGCGGAGCTGTGGCTCGACTTCGGGCCGCTGGGCATGGGCGGCGGGCTCCTCGCCCTCGGGTACGCCGCCGCCCGCGTCGACCGCCGGTACGCCAAGCGCGCCACGCGCCGCTCACCGCCGGGCAGCCTGATCTCCACCGTGGTCCCGCTGGTCGCCGGGTACTCCTTCATCCTGCTGCGCGGCCCGCTCCTCCAGGCGTCCGGACGCGTGGCCATCGCGGGGATGTGCCTCGCGCTCGTGGCGACGTACCGCCACGACAAGGGCACGACCCTGCGCTGAGCGGCGCCCCGCGGGCGGCGGCCGCAGGGCTCCGCGATGGCCGCGCGCTCGTACGTCCGCATCGCCAGGGCGGTCCCGCCCGAGGCGACCCCTTCCGCCCGGCGCGGAGCCGGGTGGCTCAGGCGGCGGCGACCTGGGGGGCGGGGGCTTCCAGCCGGGCCACCCGCAGCCAGCCCGCGCCCGCCTTGGCCGCCGAACCCAGGGCCAGGCCCCAGGCGGCTCCCGCCACGCCCCAGGCGGCGTACCCGCCCAGCAGCAGGGCCACCGACAGCAGGGAGAAGACGATCTGGAGGGAGAGGGTGGCCCTGGGGTTCAGCACCCGCAGCGTCAGCAGGGCGCACGTCCCCAGTCCCATCACCGCGTACTGCGCGCCCGTCGCCGGGAGCAGCGCGGCGGCCGCCGCCCAGGTGTCGCCGAGCAGGTGACGGCCCAGCCGGTCGGGCAGCGCGTACAGGACGGCCGCCCAGCCGGCGCCGAGCACGGCGAGGGCGGCGCCCATCAGGGCGGTCAGCCGGACCACGCCCCGCTTGCCGGAGGCCCGGCCGACCACCGGCGGCCCGAAGGCGTTCGCCGAGTTGAACAGCACGTTCAGCGGACCGAAGAGGGTGGTCGCACCGCGCAGCGCGCCGACGGCCAGCGGGGTCGCGAACGCCCCGAGCCCGAGCACCGCCAGCTGGCTGGAGCCGTTGCCGACGGCGAACTCGACCACGAACCGCTGCCCCAGGTGCCCGCGCCGCAGGTACGGGCGCAGCTCGGCCCGCGCCCCCCGCACGTGGGGCCGCAGCAGCCACAGGCCCAGCCCCAGCGCGGGCAGGGCCGACAGCCCCCACACCAGCACCAGCCGGCCGGCCGACGCCCCGGCGGGCTGCGCCGCCAGCGCCACGACCACGCACAGCAGCCGCAGCGAGTCCGCGGCCAGCGCCCGCTGGGGCACCCGCAGCGCGGAGAAGCAGTAGCGCAGTCCGTCCTGGACGAGGACCAGCGGCAGGACCAGGCCCAGGGCGAGGAAGGCCCGCCCGGCGGCCCCGGCCAGGACCAGGCCGGCCACGGCCAGCACCGCGGCGGCCACCGCCGACGCGGCCGCGGTGAACAGCACGGAGGAGCGGCACACCGTCGCGAGCCTGCCCCGGACCTCGTCCGGGGGGAGCCCCTCGCCCTTCTCCAGGACCACGGTCTGGCCGACGTAGGCCATGTTCAGGCCGAGGAGCACGCTGAAGGCCACGTACACCATCGAGAAGTCCGCGAAGCCGGAGGCCGAGGACAGCCGGGCCGCCAGCACCAGCACCAGGATGTTCGTGGCGCTGGAGGCGGCCTGGTCGAGGACGGAGGCGACGGCGCCGAGGCCCCGACGGCTCACCGCCGGCCCGTACGGACCGTGCGCAGGGCGACGGTGTCGCCGCCGTCGCCCGTGATCTGCGGCCCGGGTCCGGCGGGCTGCCGCGTCAACGGCTGCGGGTCCGGCGCCGGACCCGGGCCGGTGGCCGGACCGGCGGTCTCGCCGGCCTTCTTCGACGTGCCGCGCCCGCCGCGCTTCTCGGTGACCACGGGCGTGTGCAGGACGGCACCGAGCACGGTGCCGCCGGCGCCGCCGATGAGTTCGCGGATCCGGGACAGGTCGCTGCGGTGCACCGCGCGCGGGTCGCAGACGACCAGGACGCCGTCGACGCGGTCGACGAGGGCGAGGGCGTCGGCGTAGGAGAGCACCGGCGGAGCGAGCACCACGACGGTGGAGTTGGGGGAGTCGGCCTCGGAGATCAGCCGGGTGGCGCGCGGGGAGGTCAGCGCGCGGGGGACGTTGCGCACCCGTTCGCCGGGGATCAGGTCGAAGGAGCCCGACTCGCCGGCGTCCACGACGAGCTGCCGGCCGTCGGGCCAGTCCGCCTCCCCGCCCGTTCCGGCGCCGCCCGGCTGGCTCCAGCGGGGCCGCCCGCCCGCGTCGGTGGGCAGCTGGCTGGCCAGCACGGGGGTGCGCAGGTCGGCCTCGATGAGCAGGACGTCCTTGCCGGTCTCGGCGAAGGAGGCGGCGAGGTTCACGGCCACGGCGGCGGCGGTCTCGCTGCTGCCGCGCGGGGCGACCACCAGCAGGCGGCGCCGGTCGGCGAAGCGGGAGTCGTAGGCGAGGCGGAAGGCCACCGAACGGTACTCCTCGGCGAGCCGGGGATCGGCCTCGCCGGCTGCGAGCAGCGGCCCGCCGCCGGTCTTGTCCCGGGGCAGCGAGCCCAGGACGGGGGCGCGCAGCGCCCTGGCCACGTCGCCCTCGGAACGCGGGGCCGGGTCGAAGACGAGCCGCACCCAGGCGGCGAGCAGACCGAGCGCCAGGCCCACGGCCGCGCCGAGCGCGAGCGACATGGGGATGCCCGGCCCGTCGGGCGCGGCGGGCGGGGTCGCGGGGCTGGTGACCCGGCCCGGGGTCATGTCCAGGGCCGCGAGCTTGGCGATGTTGCCGTTGAGGGCGTTGACCTTGCTCTGCAGGTCGGTCTTGGAGGACAGCGCCGCGTCGCGGGCCGTCCCGGCGGGCAGGTTGTTGGCCTGCCGGGCCGTGTCGTCGAGCTGCTTGGCGACGGGATCGCGCTGGTCCTCGTAGCCCTTGACCATCTTGTCGCGCGTGGCGTCGAGGGCCTCCTGCCGCTTCAGCAGGTAGGCGGCGGTCATCGCGTTCGCGCGCTTGGCGGCCTCCTTGGGGGAGGCCGAGGTGTAGGTGAAGCGGAGCACCATCGTCTGCGGCGGGTTGGTCACCTGCAGGCCGCCGCGCAGCGCGGCGAAGTCCTTGTCGGCGATGCCCAGTTGCTTCGCCGCCTGCCCGGCCGTGGAGCTGGAGAGCGCGACCTGGCGTTCCGAGCCGATGTTGATGGCCTTGTCGGGGGCCAGGCTCGGGTTGAACGGGTCGTCGGTGGGGGCGCGCAGCACGACGTCGGCGGTCGCGACATAGGTGTCCGCGGTGGAGATGCCGAGGTAGACGCCGCCCAGCAGACCGATGCCCACGCCCGCGCCGATGAGCCGCCGGTAGCGCAGGAGCTGCTTGAACTGGTCCCGCAGGAGGTCCGGCTCGTCGTCGGCCGGGGCCGCTGCCGGGCGGTTCGTCTCGGTCACGGCTGGAGACCCCCAAGTGCTTCGTCGATCAGTGCGTCGATGCGGGCCAGGCCCGCCTCACGGCTCAGGTGGGCCGCCACGTGGACGGGCCCGGCGGCGCCCAGCGCGTCCGCGCCCTCGGGGTCCTCGGCCAGGGCCCGTACGGCCTTCAGCAGGGCCGCGGGGTCCTCCGGGGGTACGAGCACCCCCGCGCCGGAACGTTCCACCTCCTGGGCGGTCCCGCCCTCGGCCGCGACGGACGCGACGACGGGCCGGCCGGCCTGGAAGTAGGAGGTCAGCTTGGACGGGACGCTCATGTCGAGCACGGCCGCGTGCTGGGTGACCGCGAGGACGTCCGCCGCCGCGAGGATATCGGGGAACTCGCCGTCGGCGGCAGGGGGGATGATGTCCAGGTTCGGCACGTCGGCGGAGAGCTCGGCGAGGGCCGCGCGCTGGCTGCCGTCGCCCATGAGGACGAAACGGACCTGCGGGTCGAGCCGGGCCGCGCCGACGAGGACGTCGAGGCCCTGCTTGAGGCCCATGTTCCCGGAGTGCAGCACCACGGTCTGGCCGGGTGCCCAGCCGAGGTGACGGCGGGTCTCCCCGCGGGGCTTGGTGGGCTGCGGCACGTGGGACCAGTTGGGGACCAGCCGGATCCGCTTCGGGTCCACGCCCATGCCCACGACCCGGTCCACGAAGGTCTCGTGGATGACGCCGACCAGGGTGGCGCGCCCCAGGGCGTACGCCTCCGCCCGCCCGGCGAACGCGGCGGCCTTGTCGCCGCCGCTGATCCCGCTCTGCGCGGCCGCGGCCCCCATCAGGTCCTGGACGACCGGGACGTAGGGGACCTTCCACTTCGCCGCGAGCCGGGCGGCGAGCACCCCGCCGGCCAGGCTGGGCATCTGGGCCAGGATCGCGTCTGGCTTCGGCATCCGGGGCGGGGCCACCGCGCCGTGCAGCAGAATCGATCCTTCGAAAAGGGCGCGCCTGACGGCGGTCTGCCGCGGCGGCACCGTGTGCGCACGCCGGTGCACGGTGACCCCCGCGCGCTGCTCCGTGCGCCGCAGCGCCCCCTTGTACTCCGGCTCGACGGACCAGGCCGGATAGTGCGGCATCCCCGCCAACACGTGCGTCTCGTGGCCGATTTCGGCCCAGTGCTCCGCGATCTGGGTGGCGTACGGGCCTATGCCCGCATGCTCGGGGGCGTAGTTGGTGGAAACCAGCAGCAGGCGCCGGTGACCGGATGTGGACACTGAACGTCCCCTTCTCCCCTGGATGATGCGCACGTCACCCTATTCGTTCACCCGCAGGGTGCGGAACGTGCGCGCTATTGTCTGCTAATCCGCCGCACCGGGGGGTGCGGCCGCTGGGGGGTAACTGATGACGGAGTACGACATGTCCGAGCGCGGTGCGGAGGCGCGCCGGCCGTACCGGGTGGGCTATGCGCCCGGAGCCTACGACCTCTTCCACATCGGACACCTCAACATCCTTCGCCACGCCCGCAGCCGGTGCGACTACCTCGTCGCCGGCGTGGTCTCGGACGAGATGGCCGAACTGGCCAAGGGCCGCCGCCCGATGATCCCGCTCGTCGAACGGCTGGAGATCGTCCGCAGCGTCAAGTACGTCGACGCCGCCTTCGTCGAGACGGTCCCCGACAAGGTCGAGACCTGGAAGCAGGTCCGCTTCGACGTGATCTTCAAGGGCGACGACTGGCGGGGCACCCCCAAGGGGGACCGGCTGGAGCGGGACTTCGCCGCCCACGGGGTCGACGTCGTCTACTTCCCCTACACCGTGCACACGTCCAGCACCCAGCTGCGCCGGGCCCTGGACGCGCTCGCGCAGCCCCAGGCGGAACCCTTCACCGCCGAACGGCGCTGAGCTCCCTGAACCACTTCGCCAGGAACGCCAGCAGGAACACCGCGGCGACGGCACCCAGGCCCGCGTACGCCCAGCGGAACAGCGCCCCGCCGCCGAGCAGCAGGAACACCAGGCAGAACACCCCGTAGTCCACGGGCAGCAGGGCCACGGCGCGCAGGGTCGACGGCACGGCGGCGGGGCTGCCCGGAGCCGGCTTCGGCTTGAGCTTCTCGGTCAGCAGACCGCCGAAGAAGGTGACGACCGCGGCGAACTGGAAGCCCAGCGGTACCAGCAGCCAGCCCTCGGAGCCGGTCCCGTACTCCTCGGGGAAGCGGTGGAAGGCGATCAGCACGCACGCGTGCAAGGCGGTCAGCTTGGCGGCGTCCACGACGTGGTCGAGCCACTCGCCCGCCGCGCTGCCGCCCCCGCGCAGCCGGGCCAACTGCCCGTCGGCGGAGTCGAAGGCGAAGCCGACCGCGAGCGCGGCCCACACGGCGACGCCCAGCCCCCAGGAGGGAGCGGCCAGCGCGACGGCCGCCACGGCGGCGAAGCTGAAGGCGGCGCTGACCAGCGTCACCTGGTTCGGCGTGAGCCCGAGCGCGTACGATCCGGCGGCCAGGTACCGCCCGGCGGGCCGATTGACGAACCGCGAGTAGAGCGACACCCCCTTGGCCGACTTCTGCGCCCCGCGCAGTTCCAGCAGCGCGGTCCCGACTCTCGCCATGCGTTCCCCTGATCCCCGGCGATGGCACCCGTGCACAAGTGCACGGGTGTTCGTATGAAGGGCACATCATCGCAGGGCGGCCGGGCGCGCGGCGGCCCTACGACACCACCCGCAGCAGCAGCACCGACCGCGCCGGGACCGTCAGCCGCTCCCCGCCCCGGTGCCGGCCCGCCGGCGCCTCGGCCTGCGCCTCCCGGGAGGTGTCCAGGACGAGTTCGTACGTCCCCGCCCACGGCGGGCCCGGCAGGATCCACTCCACCGGCCGGTCCCCGGCGTGCAGCAGCGCCAGGAAGCTGTCGTCCGTCACCTGCAGACCCCGCTCGTCCCGGCCCGGGATGTCCCGCCCCGACAGGTACAGCCCCAGCGCGGCGGCCGGCGCGTACCAGTCCCGCTCCGTCATCTCCGTGCCCGCCGGGGTGAACCAGGCCAGGTCCCGCAGCCCGTCCGCGCCCTGCGCCCGGCCCGAGAAGAACGCCCGCCGCCGCAGCACCGGATGCGCCTGGCGCAGTGCGATCAGCCGCCGGGTCAGCGCGAACAGCTCCTTCCAGGAGGGGTCCTCCAGCAGCGACCAGTCCACCCATCCCGTCTCGTTGTCCTGGCAGTACGCGTTGTTGTTGCCGCCCTGGGTGCGCCCGAACTCGTCGCCCGCCACCAGCATCGGCACCCCGGTCGACAGCAGCAGGGTGGTCAGCAGGTTGCGCAGCTGGCGCCGGCGCAGCGCCCCGATCCCCGGGTCCGTGCTCTCGCCCTCCGCCCCGCAGTTCCACGACCGGTTGTCGTTCGTCCCGTCGCGGCCCTCCTCGCCGTTGGCCTCGTTGTGCTTGCGCTCGTAGGTCACCAGGTCCCGCAGGGTGAAGCCGTCGTGAGCCGTCACGAAGTTCACCGAGGCGTACGGCCGCCGCCCGCCCCACGCGTACAGGTCGCTGGAGCCCGACAGCCGGTAGCCGAGGTCCCGTACGTCGGGCAGCGCGCCCCGCCAGAAGTCGCGCACGGCATCGCGGTAGCGGTCGTTCCACTCCGTCCACAGCGGCGGGAACGCCCCCACCTGGTAGCCGCCCGACCCCACGTCCCAGGGCTCCGCGATCAGCTTGACCCGGCGCAGCACCGGGTCCTGGGCGATCACCGCGAGGAACGGCGACAGCATGTCCACGTCGTGCATCGAGCGGGCCAGCGCCGCCGCCAGGTCGAACCGGAAGCCGTCCACCCCCATCTCCGTCACCCAGTAGCGCAGGGAGTCGGTGATCAGGCGCAGCACGTGCGGCCGCCCCGCGTGCAGGGTGTTCCCGCAGCCCGTGTAGTCGGCGTAGCGGCGCTGGTCGGACTGGAGCCGGTAGTAGCCCCGGTTGTCGACCCCGCGCAGCGACAGCGTCGGTCCCAGCTCGCCGGCCTCCGCCGTGTGGTTGTAGACCACGTCGAGGATGACCTCGATCCCGGCCGCGTGCAGGGCCTTCACCATCCGCTTGAACTCGCCGACCTGCTGCCCGGCGGTCCCGCTGGCGCTGTACCCGGCGTGCGGGGCGAAGTAGCCGACCGAGTTGTAGCCCCAGTAGTTGCGCAGGCCCCTGCGCAGCAGGTGGTCCTCGTGCGCGAACTGGTGCACCGGCAGCAGCTCCACCGCCGTCACGCCGAGGCTCGTCAGGTGCTCGACCGCCGCCGGGTGGGCCAGCCCCGCGTAGGTGCCGCGCAGTTCCTCGGGAACACCCGGATGGCCCATCGTGAAGCCGCGCACGTGCAGTTCGTAGATCACCGAATCGGCCCAGGGGGTCTTCGGCCGGACGTCGTCCGCCCAGTCGTCGTCATCGTGGACGACCACCCCCTTCGGGACGAACGGGGCCGAGTCCCGGTCGTCGCGCACGGTGTCGGCGATGTACTGCTGGGGCCAGTCCCGGACGTGCCCGTAGACCTCCGGGGGCAGGGCGAAGTCCCCGTCCAYGGCGCGCGCGTACGGGTCCAGGAGCAGCTTCGCCGGGTTGTACCGGGCGCCCGTCCAGGGGTCCCAGCGGCCGTGCACCCGGAAGCCGTACCGCTGTCCGGGGCGGACCCCCGGTACGAAGCCGTGCCAGATCTCGTGCGTGAGCTCGGTCAGGGTGCAGCGGGTCTCGACCCCGTCCCCGTCGAAGAGGCACAGCTCCACGGCCTCCGCGCCCTGGGCCCAGAGCGCGAAATTGGTGCCCGCGACCCCGCCGGGGCCCGGGTGGAAGCGGGCCCCCAGGGGGTGCGCGGACCCGGGCCACACGGGTGGCGCAGGGTGCGCGGCGGCCCGTAACACCTGCGCCTGGACCCGCTCGCGCACGGAGTCCATGGCGTCCCTGGCCTCGGGGCCGCCCACGGCATTGCTGGCGGCGGCATCCACCGCCTCTTGCTCGGCTGCGCTCGACACTGCCCGCCTCCACGGCTCCTGGTACCGGCGGGGGAGTGCGGCCCGGCGTCCCGGCCTGGCCCGCCCCCGTCTGGTCCTTCCCACTGTTCTGCCCGAACAGTTCTGCCCGGAACGTGCCCGGCCCTCACGTTTCCCCCGGAGGGGGCCGGTCGTTGGACGGTGCGTGACTCTTCTGACGAGGCGGGCAGGGGCGGGCTTGGCCGCCGTGGCGGCATGGGCGGGCCTGCTGGGCGGGCTGACCGGCTGCACCAAGGACGGCGGATCCCCGGTGGAGATCGCCCTGCCCGGCAAACCCCGCCTGCCGGACGAGGCCATCCGGATCACCCCGGCGGACAACGCCAAGGGGGTCCCCGCCGATGGGCCGCTGCGGGTGAACGTGCCCGAGGGCCGGCTGGAACGGGTCGTCGTCACCAAGGTGGAGGACGCCCAGGAGGAGCAGGTCCCCGGGTCCATCGCCCCCGACGGGCTCAGCTGGAGCCCGGCACGGTCGGCCGGGCGGCTCTCGCTCGCCGCCAAGTACACCGTCGACGCCGTCGCCCGAGACGGGCACAATCGCCGCCAGGCCCGGCACACCACCTTCACCACCTACGTCCCCGAGGAGAGGTTCATCGGCTACTTCAAGCCCGAGAACCGCTCCACCGTCGGCACCGGCATGATCGTCTCCTTCAAGTTCAGCCGCGCCATCAAGCAGCGGGCCGACGTGGAACGGGCCATCACCGTCACCTCGGACCCGGCCGTGCCGGTCGTCGGCCACTGGTTCGGCGAGGAGCGCCTCGACTTCCGGCCCAAGGAGTACTGGAAGCCCGGTACCCAGGTCACCGTCAAGATGGACCTGCGCGACGTCGAGGGCGCGCCCGGTGCGTACGGGATCCAGGACAAGACCGTCCGCTTCACCGTCGGCCGCTCCCAGGTCTCCCTCGTCGACGCCGCCGCGCACACCATGGAGGTCCGCCGGGACGGGCAGCTGCTGTCGACGATCCCGATCAGCGCCGGAGCGCCCAAGAACACCACCTACAACGGGAAGATGGTGGTGATGGAGATGTTCGACGTCACCCGGATGAACGGCCAGACCGTCGGCTTCGGCGGCGAGTACGACATCCCCGACGTGCCCCACGCCATGCGGCTCACCAACTCCGGGACCTTCCTGCACGGCAACTACTGGGCCAGCCCCGACACCTTCGGCTCCAGCAACACCAGCCACGGCTGCGTGGGCCTGCGCGACGACAAGGGCGGCGGCTCGGACACCCCGGCGGGCTGGTTCTTCGACCGGACGCTGGTCGGGGACGTGGTGGAGGTCGTGAACTCGCAGGACCGCGTCGTGGCCCCCAACAACGGACTGGGCGGCTGGAACATGTCCTGGGCCGACTGGGTCGCCGGATCCGCCGTCAGCTGACCCCGCAATCGAGTGATTGTCGGACCGCAATGCCGTGGCGCGAGAGTGTCCTCCGTCCGCCGCGCCGACGCCCTGCCCTAGAACTGGGGGCGCCCGGAACTGGGGCGCCCCAGAGCCTGGCAGGGCGATCAGCGCGGATACGGACGGAGCGTCATGTCAGCAAGGAACTGGACCCTGGGACTCGCGATCGGGGCCCTACTGGCCGCCGGGTCCCCCACGGCCCTGGCGGCGGCTCCCGCCCCCGGCCCCCCGCCCGCCCGCGCCCTGCGGGCACCGCTGCCCGGCGGACTCGGCCCCTGCGTGCCGGGCGCCTGCCCCCGTCCCTTCCCGCCGATCGGCAGCGACGGCAGCATCAAGGGGCGCGACAACGCCGTCAACATCTTCGCCGGCGGTCGGTTCCGGGTCCGGGGGCGTGCCTCCGAGGCCGAGGGCCGGCTGGTCGTCCTCGGCAGCTTCGACCAGGACAAGGTGGCCGGCGGGGACTCCCGCTACAACGTCGGCATCGTCGGCGCCGGCTCGCTGGTCCCGCCCCCCGACGGCGCGGACTTCCTCACCACCGGCGCCGACGTCACCGTCGCCACCGGCGAGACCCTGATCGCCGACCGGGGCGTGGTCCGCTACGGCGGCACCCTCAGCGGCACCGTGACCGGCACCCGCACCCCCGACGCGAACGCCGTCGCCCCGTACGCGGGCCTGCGCGGCCGGCTCAGCGCGGCCAGCCAGTGCTACGCCAAGGTCGACGGCAGCCCGCGCCCCCCGACCGGCACCGTCGTCAACAGCGGCTTCGAGACCCTCTTCACCGGCAACAACCGCGACCTGCTCCAGGTCTTCAACGTGAACGCGGACCTGGTCAACCCCACCGGCGGCGGCGCGCAGGGCATCCGCTTCGCACAGATCCCGCCCACGGCGACCATCCTCGTCAACGTCCTGGGCACCGGCACCCGCACCCTCAACACCTACAGCGGCACGCTCGCCGACCAGGGCGGCGACCCGCTCAACGCGTACCGCGAGCGGCTGCTGTGGAACTTCCCGGACGCCTCGGCGGTCAACCTGACCGGCAGCGGCCAGTTCCAGGGCAGCTTCCTGATCGGCAACCGGGCCTCCGAGACCCTGGTCACCCTGCCCGGGATCAACGGCCGCTTCTTCACCACGGGCTCCGTCACCCACGGCAGCGAGACCATCGGGGGCGGCGGCCAGGAGTTCCACGCCTACCCCTTCACCGGCGACCTCCCCGACTGCGGTCCCACCCCCGCCCCGACCGGCACGGTGGCCGTGGCCAAGGTGGACGGTGCGGGACACCCCCTGGGCGGCGCCCGCTTCGAGCTGTGGCACGAGACGAACGGGGTGCCGGGTCTCCAGACGGACACCGCGTCCCCCGACACCAAGGTGGCCGACTGCACCACCCCGGCCACCGGCCGCTGCGCGCACACCGGCGCCGCGCCCGGTACCTACTACTGGCGCGAGACCGCGCCGCCGGCGGGCCACGACCTGCCCGCGAACCCGGTCTTCGAGCTGACGCTGACCCGCGAGAACGCCGCGGCCGGGGTCGAGGCGCGGGCCGTGAACACCCGCAGCGAGACCCCGGGCGCCAGGGTCGTGCTGCGCAAGACCGACCGGGACACCGGGGCCGGACTGCCCGGCGCCCGCTTCGAGTTGTGGCGCGAGACCAACGACCGGACCGGCCTCCAGACCACCGGCGACGATGCCGACGAGCGGCTGGACGGGGTCTGCGTGACCGACGCCCAGGGCACCTGCACGGTCGAGCTGCCGGTCGACGAGACGTACTACTGGCGGGAGACCGGTTTCCCGGCCGGCTACGAGAGGCCCGCCGACCCCGTCACCCCGTTCGACCTGACGCGGGGCGACCTCGTCCAGGGCCTCGTCGTCACCGTCGCGAACCGCAAGGAGCACGCGGAGCACCCCGGCTCCCTGCACCTGGTGAAGAAGGACGCCAAGACGAAGCGGCCGCTGCACGGCGCGGTGTTCGAGCTCTGGAAGGAGACCAACCACACCGCCGGCCTCCAGACCCGCGGCGTCAACGCCGACCAGAGGGTCAAGGACGGCTGCGCGACCGACCGCAACGGCGTCTGCGACTTCGACGGGCTCTCCGAAGGCCTGTACTACCTGGTCGAGACGGACGTCCCCGAGGGGTACGTGCTGCCGCGAGACCGGGTGACCGGCCCGGTGCGCGTCACGGCGGCGGGCCCCGGCAGCCACGTCGTGGTCACGCTCCGGAACAAGCGGGACGAGCACGGCAAGGACCCGGGCGAGGAACACGGCAAGGACCCCGCACAGCACCACGGCAAGGAGCACGGCAAGGAGCACGGCAGGCGCTCCGGCGCCTGAGCGCTCCGCGCACGGCCGTCCGGCCTCCCGTTGCGCCGGTGGAGTGGACCCCTCACTCCACCGGCGCACCCGCGCGGGCGGCCCTCCGCCCGCGCGGGTTGGCTGGGTCGCGGGGTCCGGCGGGCGGACCAGAGGAGGACCGATGACCGTACGTCAGGCGACGGGATCCACGGCTGTCCTGGCCGCCTTCCTCGCCGTCCTCGCCCTGCCGGGCCCGGCGCTCGCCGCCGCCCCCGACCCCGAGACGGCCTGCACCGCCGGGACCGGCCCCTACCAGCGGGAGCTGGAGGCGTACCTGCACCGGAAGGTCGACGGGGTCCAGTCGCCGGGAGACTGCACCGCCGTCCGCGCCTTCCAGCGCGCGAACCGCATCGCCCCCGCCGACGGCTACGCCGGCCTCGCCACGTTCCGCACGATGACGGCCGTCGCCGCCCGCGCGAACCCCAACGCCGCGGGCCGCTGCCCCGTCGACGAGGACCGCGTGACGTGCGTGGACCTGGACCGCCAGCTCCTGTGGGTCCAGGAGGGCCGCCGCGTGGTCTTCGCGCCGGTGCCCGTCCGCACCGGCCGGGACGACCAGGAGACCCGTACCGGCCGCCACGAGATCTACTGGCGGCACAAGGACCACGTCTCCACGCTCTACCCCGACTCCCCGATGCCGTACGCCCAGTTCTTCGACGGCGGCCAGGCCCTGCACGGCCGCGGCGGCGACCTGTACGCGCACGGCGGATCGGCCGGCTGCGTCAACCTCTCGCTGGCGAACGCCGAACGTCTGTGGGACCTGCTGACGGAAGGGGACGTGGTCTACGTCTGGGGTACCAAGCCCGGGACGGAAGGCTGACGCACCGCCGTACGTCCCACTTGGGACGGAACGGTGACATGACCGTGCCTTTTCGTGGTCCACCCGTGTGATTTCCTGTCGACATGCGCGCGACTGCCCGCGCGCGGGGGACATGGGGAGAACACGAGTGAACCTGCAGCCGATACGCGGCCGCGCCCGCACCGGCCTGCCGGCCCTTCTGCTGGGAGCGGCCCTGCTGCTCACCAGCGCCTGCAGCGGCGGCGGAGGAAGCAACAGCGGGGGCAGCGGCGGGAGCGACGCCAAGGGGACGGCCGCCGGTGCCAAGACCGGTACCGAGGCGTCCAAGGCCGCGGTGAGCGTCAAGCCGGACGACGGGGCCAAGGAGGTCGCGACGAGCGGCATCCTGAAGATCTCCAGCACCGGCGGCAAGCTGACCACGGTGACGGTCGCCGACACCAAGGGCAACGCGGTGGAGGGCAAGCTGGCCGGTGACGGTGCGAGCTGGGAGCCCGCCCGCAACCTGGCCGCCGCCACCGAGTACAAGGTGCACGCGGTCGCGAAGGACGAGGCCGGCCGGGAGTCCGCCAAGGACACCACCTTCACCACCCTCACCCCGCAGAACACCTTCGTCGGCCACTACACGCCGGAGGACGGTTCGACCGTCGGCGTGGGCATGCCGGTCTCCATCAACTTCACGCGCGGCATCACCAACACGGAGGCCGTCGAGAAGGCCATCACCGTGACGGCGGAGCCGTCCGTGAAGGTCGAGGGCCACTGGTTCGGCAACGACCGGCTCGACTTCCGTCCCGAGAAGTACTGGGCCGCGGGCACCAAGGTCACCGTGAAGCTCGCCCTCGACGGCGTCGAGGGCCGCCCCGGGGTCTACGGCAAGCAGACCCGTACGGTCACCTTCACCGTCGGCCGCTCGCAGGTCACCACCGTCGACGCGAGCGCGCACACGATGCAGGTCGTCCGCGACAACAAGGTCCTCAAGGACATCCCGATCACCGCGGGCGCCCCGGCGACGACCACCTACAACGGGCAGATGGTCATCAGCGAGAAGTACAAGGTGACCCGGATGAACGGCGCCACCGTCGGCTTCGGTGGCGAGTACGACATCTCCGACGTCCCGCACGCGATGCGGCTGTCGAACTCCGGCACCTTCGTCCACGGCAACTACTGGGCCCCCTCCAGCACCTTCGGCTCGGAGAACGTCAGCCACGGCTGCGTCGGCCTGGAGGACGAGCGCGGAGCCGGCGACGACAGCACCCCCGCGGCCTGGTTCTACAACGAGTCCCTGATCGGCGACGTGGTCGTCGTGAAGAACTCCAAGGACAAGCAGATCGCCCCGGACAACGGCCTCAACGGCTGGAACATGGACTGGGCGGAGTGGACCAAGTAGTCCCCCTCCCCAGGTAGTCGAGGTGGCCCGGTGCTGTGACCCACAGCACCGGGCCACCTGCCGTTAACCGGCGCTAACCTTCCCCGTATGACCATCTCTCTCGAAGTCTCCGAAGGCGTCGGCACCATCCTGCTGGACCGCCCGCCCATGAACGCCCTGGACATCGCCACCCAGGACCGGCTGCGCGAGCTCGCGGTGGAGGCCACCGACCGCGCCGACGTGCGCGCGGTGATCCTCTACGGCGGGGAGAAGGTGTTCGCGGCCGGCGCGGACATCAAGGAGATGCAGACGATGGACCACGCGGCGATGGTCGCCCGGTCCCGCGCCCTCCAGGACGCCTTCACGGCCGTCGCCCGGATCCCCAAGCCCGTCGTCGCCGCGATCACCGGCTACGCGCTGGGCGGCGGCTGCGAGCTCGCGCTCTGCGCCGACTACCGGATCGCCGCCGACAACGCCAAGCTCGGCCAGCCCGAGATCCTGCTGGGCCTGATCCCGGGCGCGGGCGGTACCCAGCGTCTGTCCCGGCTGGTCGGCCCGTCCAAGGCCAAGGACCTCATCTTCACCGGCCGCATGGTCAAGGCCGACGAGGCCCTCGCGCTCGGTCTGGTGGACCGGATCGTGCCCGCCGCCGAGGTGTACGAGCAGGCGCGGGCGTGGGCCGCGAAGCTCGCCCAGGGCCCGGCGATCGCCCTGCGCGCCGCGAAGGAGTGCGTGGACGCGGGCCTGGAGGCCGACATCGACACCGGCCTGACCATCGAACGCAACTGGTTCGCGGGCCTGTTCGCCACCGAGGACCGTGAGCGCGGCATGCGCAGCTTCGTCGAAGAGGGCCCGGGCAAGGCCAAGTTCGTCTAGACGGCGCCCTTGAGGCGCGGTGGGGAAGAACTCCTGCGGGTGGATTAGCCAGGCCTTAAGGCAGCCTTAAGCAGAGCACTGGATCCACTGACGGTGATCGCGGCACAGCGCACCGTCATCGCAGGTCAAGTCGACCACACGGGCCTCCGATTGCCCGCCGCATATGCCGTGGCGACCCTCCGGGAGCGTTGGTCCCGGGGGGTGTTTTCCCGTGGAACGGCCCGGACGGGCGCGTCGGCCGTCCATGATGGGTGCATGGCGGGCCTGGAGGGTGTGGAACAACCGCGGCAGCGCGTCGGCGCGTCGGCCGTGCGGCTCACGGCGGCGGTCGAGGAGGAACAGGGCCTCAAAGCGCTGGAGCGGTACGGGAATCCGGCCGAGGGCGAAGTGACGCTGCCGTCCATGCCGGAGTCGGCGAGCACGGCCCGTCGGCTCACGCAGAGCGTGGTGATCCGCTTCTGGGGTCTCTC
This sequence comes from Streptomyces sp. M-16, assembly GCF_052114405.1. NCBI lineage: Bacteria > Bacillati > Actinomycetota > Actinomycetes > Kitasatosporales > Streptomycetaceae > Streptomyces > Streptomyces sp. M-16. The sequence goes on from NZ_JBFRER010000010.1 coordinate 35,798, forward strand.
GCCGCAGATCGCCGAGCACACCGTCCTGCTGGTCTCGGAGCTCGTCGGCAACGCCGTGCGCCACACCGGGGCGCGCAGCTTCGGCTTACGGATGCTGCGCCGGCGCGGCTGGATCCGCGTGGAGGTGCGCGACCCCTCGCGCGGGCTGCCCTGTCTGATGCCGGTCCACGAGCTGGACGTGACGGGCCGCGGGCTCTTCCTCGTCGACAAGCTGTCCGACCGCTGGGGCGCGGACCTGCTGCCGCGGGGCAAGATCACCTGGTTCGAGATGCGTGTCGCCGACCGCTAGGGACCCCGGAAACGCCAGAAACCCCCTGTCGCCGTGATGGGGCGCTGCGGGGGTTCCATGGGTGCGCCGAGGATCGGTGGGGTGTGTGATCCTCGGCGGAAGACTTCGCTCGGGTCAAAGGGAAGCCGTGGTTCCGACTATGGCAGACGAGGGCCCAAATGCCAAAAGCCCCTACTCGGACATAAGTGTGCATATCCTAAGAGTTTCCATCTAAATCCTAGGTGAGGTGGGCCACTCGCCTCGCATTCGATGAATAACTATCGAATGCTCTGCGTGAATCGTTGATCACATAGCGGGCGGTCGCACCCCGACACGCGGGCCGCATGGGTCCCGAATTGGGTCAATCGTTATCTTCTTGCCCATTCACCTCTTAAATGGGCAGGTGTTCTCACCTCCAGGCCGCCGCGCGGCCCTGCGCGCGGGCGCCGCCGTCCTGGCCGGCCTCACCGCCGGCTGCGCCGCGGACCGGCACGCCACGGGTCCCGCCCCATCCGCCGGCCCGGTCCGGGCCAAGCCCGCCCCGGCCGGCCCCGCCCCCGCGCCCCGCCGCTTCGCCGGCCAGCCCGTGGAGATCGGGCACGGCCCGCGCGACCGTCCGCAGGTCGCCCTGACCTTCCACGGCAACGGGGACCCCGCCATCGCCCGCGCCGTCCTCGCCGAGGCGGAGAAGGGTGGCGCGCGGGTCACGGTCCTGGCGATCGGCACCTGGCTCGACGCCCACCCCGACATGGCCCGCCGCGTCCTGGACGGCGGCCACGAACTGGGCAACCACACCCAGCGCCACCTCGCCGTCAACGACCTGCCCGAAGCGGAGGCCTACGCCGAGATCACCGGCTGCGCCGAGCGCCTCAAGCGGCTCACCGGCTCGATCGGCACCTGGTTCCGTCCCTCCCAGACCCAGTACGCCTCCCCGCTCGTCCAGAAGCTGGCCCAGCGGGCGGGGTACCCGCACGTCCTCTCGTACGACGTGGACTCGCTCGACTTCACCTCACCCGGTGCCGCGGCCGTCATCCGCAACGTCACCGGGGCGATCCACGGTGGATCGGTGGTGAGCCTGCACTTCGGCTACGCGGACACGGTCGACGCGATGCCGCCCCTCCTCGAAGAACTCGCGCGCCGCAAGCTGCGCGCGGTGACCACCACGGAGCTGCTGACCTCATGACGACGAACCGCCTTCCACGGAAGGCCACCGCGCTCCTCGCCGGACTGGTCCTCGCCGCCCTGGCGGGCTGCGGATCCGGCGGAAAGGGCGAGCCCGAGGCGCTCGGTTCCAAGGGGCCGGCCCAACCGGTCAAGGCCGTCCCGGCCGCCCCGGCCGGACTGCCCGGGATGCCTCCGCTGCTCGACCCCAACGACGTGTACGCGGCGGACCGGCCGAACCAGCTGTCCCCGGTGGTCAAGGACTTCCCGTCCCGCGTCTACGTCCCCAACACCAACTCCAACACGGTGTCCGTCATCGACCCGGCCACCTACAAGGTCATCGACACCATTCCGGTCGGCGTCCAGCCGCAGCACGTGGTGCCGTCCTGGGACATGAAGACCCTGTGGGTCAACAACAACCGCGGCCACACGCTCACCCCGATCAACCCGGCCACCGGCGAGGCCGGTGAACCCGTGGAGGTGCACGACCCGTACAACCTGTACTTCACCCCGAACGGAAAGTACGCCGTCGTGATGGCGTCGATGGACCGCGAACTGGTCTTCCGCGATCCGCACACCATGGACCGCGTGAAAACCGTCCCGGTGACCTGTTACGGCGTCAATCACGCCGACTTCTCCTCGGACGGCCGCTACTTCATCGTGAGCTGCGAGTTCTCCGGAGAACTCCTCAAGGTCGACACCGAGAAGATGGAGGTCGTCGGCCAGCAGAAACTCCCCTTCGAGGGAGCGATGCCGCAGGACGTGAAGATCTCCCCCGACGGAAAGACCTTCTACGTCGCGGACATGATGGCGCACGGCATGTGGGTGCTCAGCGGCGACAAGTTCGACGTGCCCAAGCTGCTGCCCACCGGCAAGGGCTGCCACGGGCTGTACGTCAGCCGCGACTCCAAGGAGATGTACGTCTCCAACCGGGGCGAGGGCACCATCTCCGTCTTCGACTTCAAGCAGAACAAGCTCACCAAGAAGTGGGAGCTGCCCGACGGCGGCAGCCCCGACATGGGCGGGGTCTCCGCGGACGGCAAGGTGCTCTGGCTGTCGGGCCGCTACAACTCCGAGGTCTACGCGATCGACACCGCCACCGGCAAGGAGCTCGCCAGGATCCCGGTCGGCGGCGGCCCGCACGGCCTCGCCGTCTACCCGCAGCCCGGCCGCTACTCCCTCGGCCACACCGGCATCTTCCGGTAGACCCGCACGCACGGAGGTGCCCCGGGAGCTCGCACAGCTCCCGGGGCGCCGGCTCCATGAGGTCACTGCCAGGCGACGGGCAGCCGCTCGGGCAGCCGCTTGATGAACCCGGTCCGCCAGACGAGGTTCTCCGCGGGTACGGCCAGGCGCAGTTCGGGCAGCCGCTCGACCAGCACCTCCAGGGCGATCTCCGCGTGCGTCCGGCCCAGCGCGGACGCCGGGCAGAAGTGCCGGCCGGCACCGAAGGCGAGGTGGGCGTTGGCGCTCTCCCGCTCCAGGTCCAGCTCGTCCGGGCGCTCGAAGGCCTCCGGGTCGAAGTTGGCCCCCTCCAGCAGGACGAGCACCAGCTCGCCCTCCTTCACCAGCACGTCCCCGACCTGGACGTCCGCCATCGCGAGGCGCGGCAGGCCGTCGCCCACGGACAGGTTCCAGCGCAGCAGTTCGTCCACGGCCCTGCCCATGCGCTCCGGGTGCTCGCGCAGGTACCCGATGAGCTCCGGCCGCTGGAGCAGCGCGAGGACCGCCAGGACCAGGAACGCGGACGTGGAGACCGCGCCCGCGCCGAAGAGCGAGACGGCGACGGTCGCGAACATCTCGTCCGTCAGGTGGGCCGACTCCGGGTCGGCCTCGCGCAGTCCGGCGAACCTTCCGAGGAGCCCCGTACGCTCCTCGGCGGGCCGCGCCAGCTGCGTCTTGAACGCGTCGGCGAAGTAGCCGACGTCCTTGTACCAGTTGAGCGCGGAGTCGGCGAAGGGCTCGCGAGCGGTCATGAACGCGACGTCGAGCCCCGACATCAGCCGCCGCCGGTCCTCGAAGGGCACGCCCAGCACCTGGCAGTGCAGGGCCGCCGAGAAGGGGTCGGCGAACCCCGCCCGGAGGTCGGCCGGCCCGCCCTCGGAGACCAGGGCGTCGATCAGCTCCCCGGCCGTGGCGCGCAGGAAGTCCTGGAGGCCCTTCTGGCGCGGGTTGAGCGCCTTCATGACCGCGTTGCGCAGCCCGGCGCTGTTGATGTTGCCCATGTTGTTGACGACCTCGGGCGGGATCGTCAGCGCGTACTGGCGGGGCGCCCCGGCGTTGGCGGTGTCCTTGAGGCTGAAGCGCTCGTCCTCCAGCACCTGCTTGGCCAGCGCGTAGCTGCTCACGAGCCAGGCCGGGTCCCCGGTGAGGGTCCGGACCCGGGCGACCGGGGCCTTCTCGCGCAGCCAGGAGCACTCCTCGGGGAGCACGTCACCGCGCCGGGAGAGGGGGAAGTCCAGGAGGGGCTCCCGCTCCTCCGTGCCCTCAGGCTGCTCGACGCTCATCGACGGTCCTCTCGGTCGGTGCGGTGCTGTGCGCGGGGGTGTCCCGCGCGGTGGTGTCGTGTGCGGTGGTGTCGTGCGGCGGTACGGGGGGCGCGGTCCCGGCGGCCTCGGGGCGCACGACGGCGTACGCCTGGTTGCGGGTCGCGCGCAGGCCCCCGCCCCGCGCGAAGAGGACATCGGTCATCGGCATCTTGACGTGGTAGGCCGCCACCGAGGACGGCACGTCGAGAATGCTCGGGGTGTCCACGAAGAAGGGCAGCTCCGCTGCCATGTAATCGAAACAGACCTGCAACTGTGCGTCGGTGATGGATTCACCTTCCGGCAACTTTGATCCGACAAAGTGAAGGGCCATCTCCTCGCAGCCCTTGCGGAATACGTCGTCGGTCTCCAAGAAATGCAGAACGCGCCGGTGCAGTAGTTGGTAAACGGGGTTCGGCTGGAACTCCGAAAGTGCCCTCACCCGGATCTCGGCATGTTGAGGTCCTGATTCCTCGACGCCTTTGAGAATCCTTCTCCGGACCGCCTTGATCTCCTTCGCCGAACGCTTCTCCGCATGCTCGCGGGTGTAGCCGAAAGCGGCGAACATCCGGTCTACGTGGAGGTCTGCGTAGACGAAGTCGACCTGCGCGAAGCGGGTCGTGGCCCATCTGGCGAGGCTCGATATGCGTTCGGAGCTGAAGTAGCTGTTGCCGGGACTCACTCCGATCAGCACATGGTCGCCGTCTTCCCAGATGTGGCGGCAGGTGCGGGTGAAGGGCAGAACTTCGAATGATGCGTCAACTGTGATCGTCACCTGTTTGGTCGCCCTTGTTGCCGCTTGTCCCTGGGAGCCCTGCGCTCCTGGTGTGGCGGCAATGTCGGTACGTTATGCCGTGATCCCGGAGCGTGACAAGTGCACGGCGGAATTGTTGGCTGGAATTATCGCTTCCGCATTGCGGAAGAGTAATTGAATTTCTTTCTGCCGGTTGAACGGGACCCGCGGCGGCGCTCCGTCCGGGGTGCCGCTACCCTGAGCCGGTCAACAAGCACCAAGAAGGGGTGGACCCAGTGGCGGACATCGAGAGCGCACGGGCGACGTTCAACAAGTTCGACGTGAACGGTGACGGCTTCGTCACGGCCGACGAGTACAGCGCGGCCATGAAGGCGATGGGCGACGCGTTCGTCACCGCCGCCGTCGCGGACGCCGTGATCGCCGCCAAGGACACCAACGGCGACGGCCTGATGAGCTTCGACGAGTTCTGGGCCGCCCTGAACAAGTAGGCCCCCGCGCCGCCCCCGTCCCCCTGCCGGGGCGGGGGCGCGGTCCGGCCCCGCGCCGTCCGCGCCCGTCAGGCCCCGGACGCGCCCTCGATGGCCTCGACCTCCGCGAGGGCCTCCCGCAGCCAGCTCAGCCAGAACCCCTCCAGGGCGATGCCGCCGTGCAGCACGAGCCGGCGCAACCGGTCCTCCACGGCGTCCCGGTCCGGCGGGAAGTCCTTGGCCTCGATCGCCTCGTACTTCGCCAGCTGCTCCCGGTGCAGCTCCAGATGGCGTCGCAGCTCCGGACCGAGCCCCTGCAGCCCCACCACTCCCGCCGCGCGCAGCCGCAACAGCAGCGCGTCACGCATCGGCTTGGGGTCCTGGCTCTCGTCCACCCAGCGGGCCAGCTCCGCGCTGCCGTCGGGCAGCACCTCGTACTCCTTCTTCTGCCCCCGCACCGGGACCTCGCTGGGCAGCTCCCGGATCAGGCCGGCCTCCTCCAGCCGCCCGAGCTCCCGGTAGATCTGCTGGTGGGTCGCCGACCAGAAGTACCCGATCGACTTGTCGAACCGCCGGGTCAGCTCCAGCCCCGACGAGGGCTTCTCCAGCAGGGCGGTGAGGATGGCGTGCGGCAGCGACATGGGGGGAGTTTACGGTCGGGGGCGCGCCCGTCAGGGACGGAAGCCGGCCAGGGCCTCCGGGGTGCGGGGGCCCGGAGCGTCCCCGGACAGGAGGCCGCGGGCGCGCAGGAAGGCCGTCACCGCGGGGGACCAGGCCTGGCGCAGTCCCGCCGAGGCCAGCAGCTCCGGATCGGACAGCAGCTCGGTCGCCGGGCCGGTCCGGATGCCCGACGGGGTCAGCACCGCCGCGTCGTCCGCCCAGCGGACCGCCAGGTCCACGTCGTGCGTGGCCATGACCACCGTGGTGCCGTCCGACCGCAGCCCCGCCAGCACGTCCAGGAGCCGCTCCTGACCGTCCGGGTCCAGCCCGGCCGTCGGCTCGTCCAGGATCAGCACCCGCGGCGCCATGGCCACCGCCCCCGCGATCGCCGCGCGCTTGCGCTGCCCGTACGAGAGCAGGTGGGTGGGGCGGTCCCGCAGCGCGGTGATGTCCAGGGCGGCCAGGGCGGCGTCGACCCGCGCGCGGACCTCCGGCTCCGCCAGCCCCAGGTTCATCGGACCGAAGGACACGTCCTGTTCCACGGAGGCCGCGAACAGCTGGTCGTCCGGGTCCTGGACCACCAGCTGCACCGAGGTCCGCAGGCGGGTCAGCCCCGCCCGGTCGTACGCCACCCGCGCGCCGTCCAGGCGCAGCTCGCCGGTACCGGGCCGCAGGCCCCCGCTCAGCAGCCGCATCAGCGTGGTCTTTCCGCTGCCGTTGCGGCCGAGCAGGACCAGCGCGCGGCCCTGCTCGATCCCGAAGTCCACGCCGGACAGCACGGCCGGGCCGTCCTCGTAGGCATGGCCCGCCCCGGCCAGCTCCACCACCACGGTCACAGGTACAGCTCCTTCAGTACGAGGGTCCCCGCGACCAGGCCGGCCAGCAGGGCGGCGGTGGCCGCGAGGAACCGCCAGGACAGCGCCGCCCGCGGGACGAGCACCCGCAGCGCGCCGTCGTAGCCGCGTCCGGCCAGCCCCTCCTGGAGCCGGCCCGCGCGGTCGAAGGCCCGGACGAAGGAGGTGGCCGCGAGCCCGGCCAGGGAACGCCACACCGCCGCCCGGCCCGTCTGCCCGAGCCGGGCCGCCTGCGCCCGGCGGACCTGTGCCATCGAATCCAGCAGCAGGAAGCCGATCCGGTACATCACGAGGGCCACGTCCACCACGGGGGCGGGCACCCCCGCCCGCACCAGGCGCGGCAGCACGTCCGAGACCGGGGTGGTGAAGGCGAACAGGAGCACGCCGAGCGAGGCCGCCGAGGTGCGCAGCAGCAGCTCCCCGGCGTGCCGGGGCCCGTCCGGCGCCAGGGAGACGAGACCGGCGGGCCCGCCCAGCGACACCAGCAGCGGCAACGCCCCGGTCACGCAGAAGCCGAGCGGCACCCGGAAGGCCCGCCACAGCCGGCGCCCCGCCACGCCGGCCGGGCCGAGCAGCACGGCCAGGGTCGCCGCGGTGACCAGCGGCCCGCCGGGCCAGGGTGGCAGGCACACGGCGGTGACGGTCAGGCCGAGTCCCAGCAGGGCCTTCTCCAGGGGGTGGCGGCGGCGCCAGCGGCTGGAGTGCGCCGCCACGTCGATCGGCAGCACCGCCTACGACTCCGCGGCGGTCGTGGCGGCGGACCCGGTGGCGGGCCCGGCGGCGGACCCGGCCGGGTCCGCGGAGGCCGCGGCCGCCTGGGCGAGGCCCTGCCGGCGACCCTTGCGCACGCCGAAGTAGTACGCCAGCACGCCCGCGCCGAGCGCCGCCTGGAGGGCGAACAGCGCCGACTCGATCTCCCCGGACGGGGGTTCGTACAGCGGCGAGAACCAGGGCTCGTAGTCGGGCTTCAGCTCGGTGATGGCCGACTCCGCCTGTGCGTCGGCGCCCGTGAACGGTTCCTCCTCGCCGTCGCCGAGCCCCAGGGCGAGCGGGAGCACGGCCAGCGCGGCCACCAGGAACAGCAGCAGGGTGTTGATCTTCGCGTTGCGGGTCATCGGGCCGTCGCCTCCTGCTGCGCGCCGGCCGTGCCGGTCAGCTTCGCGACCCCGAGCCGGACCAGGTCCGACCTGCTGGACTGCATCAGCAGGCGCATCACGAGCACCGTCAGCAGCCCCTCGCTCACCGCGAGCGGGATCTGCGTCAGGGCGAAGATCCCCGCGAACTTCTCCAGCGCGCCCGGGAAGCCGCTGCCCGGGTCCGGGAAGGCCAGCGCCAGCTGGACGGAGGTCACGCAGTAGGTGACGAGGTCGGCGAAGAAGGCGCCCAGGAAGACGGTCACCATCAGCGGCGCGCCGGACTTCCGCAGCAGCCGGTAGACGGCGTAGCCGGCCCAGGGCCCGGCGATGGCCATCGAGAAGACGTTGGCGCCGAGGGTGGTGAGCCCGCCGTGCGCCAGCAGCAGGGCCTGGAACAGCAGGGTGATCGTGCCGAGCACCGCCATCACGGGCGGCCGGAAGAGGATGGCGCCGAGCCCGGTACCGGTCGGGTGGGAGCAGCTGCCCGTCACCGAGGGGATCTTGAGCGCGGACAGGACGAAGGTGAACGCCCCCGAGGCCCCGAGCAGCAGGGTGCTCTCCGGATGGGCCTTCACCTCGCGGGTGAGGGCGCGGACTCCGTGGACGACGAACGGGGCGGACGCGGCGCCCCAGGCGACCGCGTGCAAGGGGGGCAGGAACCCCTCGGCTATATGCATGAGTAGAGAGACCTCTCCAGCACCTCGTGGATGGACGACGCGCCCCGGCCGGTCTCCTGGCTCACGGGTACTGATGCCCTGACTCCGCCTTCCCGGGGCCGTGCGGTCTCCCGCGCGGGCCCAGTGGCTTCCCGCAGGAGTGGAGCCGGACTTCCCGATCACAGTGGCGAGGGCCGCACCGGTTTTCCACCGGTTTCCCGAACACCAAGGCCAGCTGACCCTAGTCGCCAGGACGGACCGGTAACAACCCGCCCCAATTCGGCCGTTCGGGTGGCCGGATCCAGCGTGGGCGTCACCCGGCGCGGCCCGGACGGACGCGGCCCGCTGGCGGCCCCCGCCGACGGGCGCAAGGGTGGGGCGCATGGCTTCCGACACCCAGGGCTTCGACTACTCGGACCTCTCCGCCGTCTACGTCAACTGCACCCTCAAGCGCTCGCCCGAGACCAGCAACACCGAGGGGCTGATCGCGAAGAGCCGTGCCGTGATGGAGGCGGCCGGCGCCCGGACCTCACTGGTGCGGGCCGTCGACCACGACATCGCGACCGGAGTCTGGCCGGACATGACCGAGCACGGCTGGGAGAGCGACCAGTGGCCCGTGCTCTACAGCCAGATCATGGACGCGGACATCCTGGTGCTGTGCGGGCCCATCTGGCTCGGCGACAACAGCTCGGTCATGAAGCAGGTCATCGAGCGGCTCTACGCCTGCTCCTCCCTGCTCAACGACCGTGGCCAGTACGCCTACTACGGGCGGGTCGGCGGAGCGCTGATCACCGGCAACGAGGACGGCGTCAAACACTGCGCCATGAACATCCTCTACAGCCTCCAGCACCTGGGCTACGCCATCCCGCCCCAGGCCGACGCGGGCTGGATCGGCGAGGCCGGCCCCGGACCCTCTTACCTGGACCCCGGATCCGGCGGACCCGACAACGACTTCACCAACCGCAACACGGCCTTCATGTCCTGGAACCTCATGCACCTGGCCGCCCTCCTCAAGCGCGCGGGCGGCATCCCCGCGCACGGCAACCAGCGCTCCCTGTGGGACGCGGGCTGCCGCTTCGACTTCCCGAACCCGGAACACCGCTAGCGGCGCGGTGTCCCGGGCCGGGCCGCCGGTTTCAGCAGGTGTTCGGGTGCGCGACGTCCACCACGTACCGCTCGGGCGAGTGGAGGACCGAGGTGGTGAAGGCGGGCTGGGTGTCGAAGGCGGCGCCGAAGGTCACGTACCCCTCGTAGTCGCCGGTCAGGGCCAGGCCCTTGAGCTTGCTGAGGTAGATCTTCTGGAGTTTGGGGCCCTGGTAGACGTTCTGCCCCGCGTCGTCGTGACCGGCGGCGGGGTGCAGGCGGATCTCCAGGAAGTACTTCCCGGCCAGCGGGACGGGCTTGCCGGACCCGTCGTAGACCAGCTGGGAGACGGGTGTGACGGTGACCGGGGGCGCGGAGCCCTGGAGGTCGATGACGATCCGGTCGTACGTGCAGTGACCGCCCCAGCGGGCGTTGACGACGAGCGGGGTCAGGGTGCGTACGGACGGAGCGGCGGACGCGGCGGCCGAGGCCGGTGCGGCGAGCGCGAGCCCGGCGGTGAGCAGGGCACCCGTGGCCAGGGCCAGGGCCACGGTCCGGCGGCGGAGCGGGCGGTTCAGGTGACGCATGACGTCCCCCGATTCTCGTGAGACGGGGACTGGCTGTCACCGGGTAAGACACCCCTGCGGTGCCCCGCGGTTCCCTCAGTGCGCGAGCAGGGCGCTCAGCTCCGCGTCCAGGTCGTAGTGGCGCCGTTCCTGCCCCCGCGGGACCAGCTCGGTGAGCCGTCGGCACAGCTCGCGCACGTCCTTGGCGCGGGCGGAGACCACACAGCTCTGCGCGCCGTTGCTGAAGGCGAGGAACACGCGCGGCTCGGTGCCCCGCCGCAGCGGCCACACCTGTATGTCGCCCTCGCCGGTGGCGCAGGTCTGCCCGTCGAGCAGCAGCTCGCGCGAGAACACCCAGCGGGCGAGGTGGGTCCCGGCGCCGCGGAAGTCGACGGCCAGCTCGTACGGCCGGTCCGTGCGGTAGACGAAGGCGCCGACCAGGGGGACGGACAGCGGCGCGGCTTCCAGCCGGAGCGGCAGGACGCGGTGTTCGGTGGTGGCCATGCAGGCTCTGCCTCTCTTCGCACGGGTGGCGTTCGCGGACCCCCTCCGGGCACGCTAGCCGACGCTCGCGGTGCTCCCCGGGGCCGAAGGTCCCGAGCCGGACGGGCCGCAGGGCCCGTTTCCGGGACCCCCCGAGGCCGCCGCCGAGGCCGGAGCGAAGGGTCGCACCGCTCAAAGTCCCCTGTATCCAGTGCGGTTGGGACCATTCCTGCCGTGTTCATGACTTCCTCTTCGCGCCGGCGGGGCCGATCGTAGCCGGGACGCGCGCGAGCCCGCCCTCCGGGGGAGAGCGGGCTCGACGGGCCTGCGGCGACGCGACGTCGTGGGACGAGCCGCGGGGATCCCGCGGGTGCGCGTGCACGGAGGGGCCCGGCGCCTTCGCGCCGGGCCCCTCCGTGCCGTTCCCGTCCGTCAGGAAGCCGCTCCGGTCAGCATTCGATGACGTTGACCGCGAGGCCGCCGCGCGCGGTCTCCTTGTACTTGACCTTCATGTCGGCGCCGGTCTCCTTCATGGTCTTGATGACCTTGTCGAGGGAGACCTTGTGGCTGCCGTCGCCGCGCATCGCCATCTTGGCGGCGGTGACCGCCTTCACGGCGGCCATGCCGTTGCGCTCGATGCAGGGGATCTGGACGAGGCCGCCGACCGGGTCGCAGGTCAGGCCCAGGTTGTGCTCCATGCCGATCTCGGCCGCGTTCTCGACCTGCTCCGGGGTGCCGCCCAGGACCTCGGCGAGGGCGCCGGCCGCCATCGAGCAGGCCGAGCCGACCTCGCCCTGGCAGCCGACCTCGGCGCCGGAGATGGAGGCGTTCTCCTTGAAGAGCATGCCGATCGCGCCCGCGGCGAGGAGGAAGCGGACCACGCCGTCCTCGTCGGCGCCGGGCACGAAGTTCATGTAGTAGTGCAGGACCGCCGGCAGGACGCCCGCGGCGCCGTTCGTGGGTGCGGTGACGACCCGGCCGCCCGCCGCGTTCTCCTCGTTGACCGCCATCGCGTAGATCGTCGTCCACTCGCTGCGGTGCATCATCGGGTCGCCCTCGGTCCGCAGCTGGCGCGCCGTGGAGGCGGCGCGGCGCTTGACGCGCAGCCCGCCGGGCAGGATGCCCTCGCGGGACATGCCGCGCGAGACGCAGGCCTGCATGACGCGCCAGATCTCCAGGAGGCCCTCGCGGATCTCCTCCTCGGTGCGCCAGGCCTTCTCGTTCTCCAGCATCAGGGAGGAGATCGACAGGCCCGTCTCGTTGGCGAGCCGCAGCATCTCGTCACCCGAGCGGAAGGGGTACTTCAGCACGGTGTCGTCGAGCTTGATCCGGTCCTCGCCGACCGCGTCCTCGTCCACGACGAAGCCGCCGCCGACCGAGTAGTACGTCTTCTCCAGCAGGGGCGCGCCGGACTCGTCGTAGGCGAAGAGGGTCATGCCGTTCGCGTGGTACGGCAGCGAGCGGCGGCGGTGCAGGATCAGCTGGTTCGGCTCGTCGAAGGCGATCTCGTGTCCGTCGCCTATCTCCGCGCCCAGCAGCCGCAGCCGGCCGCTCTGGCGGATGCGCTCCACCTCGGCGTCGGCGCTCTCGACGTCCACCGTGCGGGGGGAGTGCCCTTCCAGGCCGAGCAGGACCGCCTTGGGCGTGCCGTGGCCGTGGCCGGTCGCGCCGAGGGAGCCGAAGAGCTCCGCGCGCACGGACGCGGTCTGGGCGAGGACGCCGTCCTTCTTCAGCCGCGTCGCGAACATGCGCGCCGCGCGCATCGGGCCGACCGTGTGGGACGAGGACGGGCCGATACCGATGGAGAAGAGGTCGAAGACGGAGATGGCCACTGGCGGACTCCCTTGTCTGCTCGTGGGTGGGGAGGGGGGGCAGGAAAGGTGGATCTGGGGGGTGGATCAGAGGGGTGGATCCGCGGATTTTGTCCGGCAGTCGAGCGTATCGCGTGGAGATGAACGGTTCGGCTCCCGGACGGGTCCGTCAGACGTGAGACAGCTCGCGCTCCGGTGTCGTGGAGCCCCCGGCGGGGCCTTCGGCGCGGTCCTGCAGCGGGTCCGGGCCGATCAGGCCCGCCCGGTGGGCCCGGACGCCCGCCCGGACGGCCCAGAAGTACGTGACGAGCGCCATGGCGGCCACCAGGGCGATGTCGACGCCGCCGGGCAGGACGCCGCGGCCGCCGAAGTCGGTGGAGCCGAGGTGGGACAGGAGGGACAGGGCGCCCAGGAAGAAGACGATCCACCAGGCCGGGGCGAACTGGCGCAGGAGGTCCCGTTCGCCCTTGCGGGACAAGACCAGGGCGGCGATCGGGGCGGCCAGCAGGGTCAGGGCGGTGACGATGCCGGTGTTGGGCCACTGCGACCAGTAGAGGGCGCAGGCGGCGAAGACGAAGGTCAGCGGGCACAGGACCTTCGCGGCGGGGAGCCGGAAGGGGCGGGGCAGGCCGGGCCTGGTGCGGCGCAGGACGCCGACCGCGACCGGCCCGATCAGGTACGAGATCACCATCGCGGCCGAGATGACCGGGGCCAGGGTCTTCCAGCTGTGGCCGACGCTCAGCAGCAGGAGGACGGAGAAGCCCAGGTTCGTCCACATCGCCGGGCGGGCGGTGCCGTAGACCGGGTGGGTCTCCTTGAGCCGCTTGGGGAAGAAGCCCGTCTCGGAGAGGTTCTGCACCATGTACGCGGCGGAGGCCACGTTGGCGATGTTGGAGCCGGCGGGGGAGATGAAGGCGCCGAACTGGAGCATCACCACCACCCAGTGGATCATCAGCAGCTTGGCGAGCTCGGCGAAGGGGCTGTTGAAGTTCACGCCCGCCCAGCCGCCGGCCTGGGTCAGGTGCTCCGGCGGTACGGATCCCAGGAAGGCCGTCTGCAGGGCCAGGTAGATCACCAGGCCCAGGGAGAGCGCTCCGACCAGGGCGATCGGGATGGCCCGCCCGGGGTTCTCGGCGGCCCCGCCGAGGTTGACCACGGCCTGGAAGCCGTTGAAGGCGAAGACGACGCCCGAGGTGGTGACGGCGGTCAGGACGGCCGTCCAGCCGTTCGGGGCGAAGCCGCCGTGGGCGCCGAAGTTCTCGGTGTGGAAGCCCGAGGCGACCAGGGCGATCACGGCGAGGACCGGGATGGCGAACTTGACCAGGGTCAGCCCGGTGTTGATCTTCGCGAGGAGCTGGACCGACCAGTAGCAGGACAGCCACAGCAGCACGGTCAGCGCGAGCGCCACCGCCATGCCGAAGGCGGTCAGCTCGTGGGACCCGGCGTCCACCAGGTCCCCGGCCCAGCCGAAGCTCCACGAGGACATGTACTGCGTCGCGGCGATCGACTCGATGGGGATCAGCGAGGCGACCGCGATCCACACCGCCCAGCCGGTGATGAAGCCGAGCACCGGGCCGTGCGAGAGGGCGCCGTAGCGGGCCATGCCGCCCGGGATCGGGTAGGCCGCGCCCACCTCGGCGTAGGTCATGGCGATCATGCCGATGAACACCGCGCCGATGACCCAGGCGACGAGCGCCGCCGGGCCCGCGACCTGGGCGGCCGTGCCGGCGCCGAAGAGCCAGCCGGAGCCGAAGATCGAGCCGACGCCGATCATGATCAGCGAGAAGAGGCTGAGCCCCTTCCGGTTCGCCGCGCTCATGTCCATGGAGGGTGTCCGTCCTGAGGGGGATGCCTTTTTTGCGACCCTATGTGCCGTTTTTTAAAGGTTTCAGAGGCGATAGGTGGCATCCACCAGGGACTTTGGTCACGAAAGGGGCCCGACCCCGCGGAAACGCGGCCGGGCCCCACCGCGGCTGGTTAGAGCGACGGGTACAGCGGGAACTTCGCGGCGAGCGCGGAGACGCGCGCCTTGAGGTCCTCGGCGTCGTACGACGGCTTCAGCGCCTGCGCGATGATCTCGGCGACCTCGGTGAAGGCCTCGGCGTCGAAACCGCGGGTGGCCAGCGCCGGCGTGCCGATCCGCAGACCCGAGGTGACCATCGGAGGCCGCGGGTCGTTCGGGATCGCGTTGCGGTTGACCGTGATGCCGACCTCGTGGAGGCGGTCCTCGGCCTGCTGTCCGTCCAGCTCGGAGTTGCGCAGGTCGACCAGGACCAGGTGCACGTCGGTGCCGCCGGTGAGGACGTCCACGCCCACGGCCTTGACGTCGTCCTGGACCAGGCGGGCGGCGAGGATCTTCGCGCCCTCCAGGGTGCGCTCCTGGCGCTCCTTGAACTCGGGCGAGGCCGCGACCTTGAAGGAGACCGCCTTGGCCGCGATCACGTGCTCCAGCGGGCCGCCCTGCTGGCCCGGGAAGACCGCGGAGTTGATCTTCTTGGCCAGCTCCTGCGTCGACAGGATGACACCACCGCGCGGACCGCCGAGGGTCTTGTGCGTGGTGGTGGTGACCACGTGGGCGTGCGGCACCGGGTTCGGGTGCAGACCCGCGGCGACCAGGCCGGCGAAGTGCGCCATGTCGACCATCAGGTACGCGCCGACCTCGTCCGCGATGCGGCGGAAGGCGGCGAAGTCCAGCTGGCGCGGGTAGGCGGACCAGCCGGCGATGATCAGCTGCGGCTTGGACTCCTTGGCGAGGCGCTCGACCTCGGCCATGTCGACCTGGCCCGACTCGTCGACGTGGTACGGGACCACGTTGTAGAGCTTGCCGGAGAAGTTGATCTTCATGCCGTGGGTCAGGTGACCGCCGTGGGCCAGGTTCAGGCCCATGATCGTGTCGCCCGGCTTCAGCAGCGCGAACATCGCGGCGGCGTTGGCCTGCGCACCGGAGTGCGGCTGGACGTTCGCGGCCTCGGCGCCGAACAGCGCCTTGATGCGGTCGATCGCGATCTGCTCGACCACGTCGACGTGCTCGCAGCCGCCGTAGTAGCGGCGGCCGGGGTAGCCCTCGGCGTACTTGTTGGTCAGGACCGAGCCCTGGGCCTCCATGACGGCGACCGGAGCGAAGTTCTCCGACGCGATCATTTCCAGGGTCGACTGCTGGCGCGCGAGCTCCGCGTCGACGGCGGCGGCGACGTCCGGGTCGAGCTCGTGGAGGGGGGTGTTCAGAACGGACATCAGGATCCCCTGGGGTCTCAGTTGTCGGAGTGGGTGAGCGCGGCGTACTCGTCGGCGGAGAGCACGTCCTTCGGCTCCTCCGAGAGGCGCACCTTGAACAGCCAGCCACCCTCGAACGGGGCGGTGTTGACGAGCGCCGGGTCGTCCACGACGTCCTGGTTGGCCTCGACGACCTCACCGGAGACGGGGGAGTACAGGTCGCTGACCGACTTGGTCGACTCCAGCTCGCCACAGGTCTCGCCCTCGGTGACGGTGTCGCCGACCGCGGGGAGCTGGGCGTAGACGACGTCACCGAGCGCGTTGGCCGCGAACTCCGTGATGCCGACCGTCGCGACGCCGTCCACGGCGTCCGACAGCCACTCGTGCTCCTTGGTGTAACGCAGCTGCTGGGGGTTGCTCATGACCTGATTCTCCTGGATGCGGGGGAGTGGATGTGAACAGTGGTCTCGCGGACCGAGACGGGCGCCGGGGCGCCGGAACACCGCCGCACGGCCGGCCGTACGGCGGTGGTGACTACTTCTGCCGCTTGTAGAACGGCAGAGCCACGACCTCGTACGCCTCATGCGTACCGCGAATGTCCACGCCTACGCCGGAGGTGCCGGGCGCGGCGTGCGCCGCGTCGACGTAGGCCATCGCGATCGGCTTGCCCAGCGTCGGGGACGGGGCGCCGGAGGTGACCTCGCCGATGACCTGTCCGTCGGCGACGACCGGGAATCCGGCGCGCGGGACGCGGCGGCCCTCGGCGATCAGGCCGACCAGCTTGCGCGGCGGGTTGGTGGCGGCGCGCTCGGCGGCGGCTTCCAGCGCGGCGCGGCCGACGAAGTCCCCCTCCTTCTCGAACTTCACGACCCGGCCCAGCCCCGCGTCGAAGGGGGTGAGGGAGGTGGTCAGCTCGTGCCCGTACAGGGGCATGCCCGCCTCCAGGCGCAGCGTGTCGCGGCAGGACAGCCCGGCCGGCACCAGGCCGACGCCCTCGCCCGCCTTGGTCAGCGCCTGCCACAGCGCCACGGCGTGCTCCGGGGAGACGAACAGCTCGAAGCCGTCCTCGCCCGTGTAGCCCGTACGCGCGATCAGCGCGGGCACGCCCGCGACGGTGCCCGGCAGGCCCGCGTAGTACTTCAGGCCGTCCAGGTCGGCGTCGGTCAGCGACTTGAGGATGCCGGGGGACTCCGGACCCTGGACGGCGATCAGCGCGTAGGCGTCGCGGTCGTCGCGGACCTCGGCGTCGAAGCCGGCGGCACGCTCGGTGAGGGCGTCCAGGACGACCTGGGCGTTGGAGGCGTTGGCGACGACCATGAACTCGGTCTCGCCCAGGCGGTAGACGATCAGGTCGTCCAGGATCCCGCCGTCCTCCTGGCAGATGTGCGTGTAGCGGGCGCGGCCGACGCCGACGGTGGAGATGTTGCCCACCAGCGCGTAGTCCAGGACCTTGACGGCCTCGGGGCCGGTCAGGGTGATCTCGCCCATGTGGGACAGGTCGAACAGGCCGGCCTTGGTCCGCACGGCGTTGTGCTCGTCGCGCTCACTCGCATAGCGCAGCGGCATGTCCCAGCCCGCGAAGTCGGTCATGGTCGCACCGAGCGAGCGGTGCAGCGCGTCGAGCGCGGTCAGGCGGGGGGCAGTGCTCATGGGTGTGGCTCCCGGGTCCCAGGGCATGACATGACGAGGACGATCCTCCCCATCTGTCATCGGAACCTGAGAGGTTCGCCGAGAGTTCCCGCGACACGGCGGGACGCCCTGGCTTGCACCTTGGGTGGAGCGCGGCGGCCGTCGGGGGACGGACACGTCGTCGCTCGCTTTTCAGATCTGCCTCATCCACGCGGTACGGGGCCTGAGAGATTCAAGGGAGGTACTTGCTCCTTCGGCGCCCGGGCACGGCCTCACGGCGTGCCGGGACTCTCCCGCGCGGATTCAAGCGGCCGGTATGCAGTTGGTGTCCAGATGGCGCACATCATTGCACGGGACGCTCGGGAGCGGGCAGTGGGGCCCTGGAAGAACGGGCGGACCGGAACCGAGGCCACCGGATTACCGTCTCTTTACACTCAGTGGGCACGGGGTCCAGGCGACCCGATTCGGGGGGAGACGATCACTGTGCGGAGATTCGGAGTGCTGGCGGCGACGGGAACGGTGGACGGGGTCCCGGCCCAGCGCAGTACGCGGCCGCGGCCGGCCGCCCGGGTCCGCGACCTGCGCGGCGCGGCGGTGGCCGGGCCGCGGCGGCTCGGATTCCCCGCCGGGGACATCGTGGTGGTGTCCGGCCTGCCCGGCGGCGGCAAGAGCACCCTGATCAAGCGGGCGGCCGAGGACGGCGGCGTCGACTCCCAGGACGTCCGCGAGCGCTGGGAGCGCCGGATGCCGGGGGCGCTGCCGTACGCCGCGTACCGGCCACTGGTGCGGGCCGCGCACTACTGGGGGCTGTGGCGGCGGCTGCGCACCGGGGACTCCGTCGTGGTCCACGACTGCGGCACCCAGGTGTGGGTACGGGGGATGCTCGCCGCCGCCGCCCGGCGGCGGGGCCGGTCGCTGCACCTGCTCCTGCTGGACACCACGGCCGAGGAGGCCCGCTCCGGGCAGGCGGCGCGGGGGCGCCGGGTCTCGGCGTACGCCTTCGCGCGGCACCGGGGTGCGGTGGGGCGGCTGCTGCGGGACGCCGAGGCCGGGCGCCTGCCGGCGGGATGCGACTCCGCGGTCATCCTGGACCGCCGCGCGGCGGCGGCGGTGGCGCGGATCTCGTTCTTCTGAGGACGGCTCCTTCTTCTGAGGACTGCTCCTTCCTTTGAGGGCCTTTGAGGGCGGCCTCGACTCCGGGGCGCCGATGCCGTGCTCCCGGCGTCCACGTGCTCAGAACGCCCGTTCCTCACGTTCTTCCGCGCGAGGACCCCGGGAGCGCGGCGCGCCCCTTCGGCTCGGCAGCCCTGTGCGGACTGCGCCAGGGGGTGGGGACGCGCGAAGGGCGGTCGGGGTGGGGCGGTAGCCTCGGGGCGACATCGGGGCGCAACCGTACGGAGGCAGGGGTACATGCAGGGCAGCGGCTGGCCGGCGAACGAGTTGGAACAGGTCCTCGGGGCGGCGCTCGGCCGGCCGGACGCCGGACCGCAGATCCTGGAGGCCCTCGGCCGCAGCCGGCTCTGGGTGCCCCTGCCCCACGGCGGCAGTCCCGACCACGCCGCCCTCGACCTCCCGACGATGCTGATCGGCGGGGAGGCGTACGTCCCCGTCTACAGCTCGGAGGCCCAGTTCCGTCACGGCGCCGGCCCCGCCATGGACTTCGCGATCGCCCCCGCCGTCGAGTTCGCCCGCGGCCTGCCGCCGCAGCTCGGCATCGCCGTGAACCCCGAGGGCGCCGTCGGGGTGCCGCTGCCCCCCGCCGCCGTCGCCGAGCTGTGCCGCGCCGGCCGGACCCCGCTCGACGGCCCCGCCACCGGCGGCCGCGTCCGGCTCTTCGAGCCCGACTGGCAGGAGGACCCCGTCGACTTCCTGGCCGCCGCCGCCGAGGAGTTCCGCGCCACGGGCGTGGTCACCGCCGCGCACCGCTGCCTCGCCAGCGTCGAGGCCGGCCCCCCGCAGCTCTACATCGGCGTCCAGCTGGTGGGATGGGATCCCGAGACGCGGAACGCCCCGCTGGAGGCCCTCGGCCGCGCCCTGGCCCGCGTACCCGCGCCCTGGCCCGTGCAGTTGATCCTCCTGGAGGCGGCCGAGGACCCGGTCACGGACTGGATTCGTGAGCGCGTACGCCCCTTCTACCTTCCCTAGCGCCGCTTAAGCTGGTTGGTACGGGTGGACGACGGGCGGACGAAGAGGGGTACCGGGTGAGTGCGTCAGGCACGGCCGCGGCCGGGCAGGTCGAGCACATGCTGCGCCAGGTGACTCCCGGGCGCTATGAGAGTTATGAGTCATTCCTGCACGCCCTCGCCGAGGGCA
Organism: Streptomyces sp. M-16; assembly: GCF_052114405.1. Classification (NCBI taxonomy): domain Bacteria; kingdom Bacillati; phylum Actinomycetota; class Actinomycetes; order Kitasatosporales; family Streptomycetaceae; genus Streptomyces; species Streptomyces sp. M-16. The sequence continues at coordinate 55,377 of NZ_JBFRER010000010.1, forward strand.
GGCTGTGGATGCTGCTGTGGCAGGGGCAACCGGGCTCGCCGGACGCCCAGTACGGCGGCATGGAGGTCGAGGGCCTCGGGTACGCGCCCTGCGTGACCTCGCCGCAGGAGCTGGCCGCCAGCGGCTGGAACCGTGGCTACGAGGTCGTCACCGGCCGGGACATCGCCCGCGCCCTCTACCCCGACCGCTGGGGGCTGTGGGTCAACCCGCACGCCCCGGGCGGCGGCCTCGGCGTGCCGTGGGCCGACCTGCGCCGCGTCGCCACCGGCCTGGACCGCATGCCCGCGGGCCCGCTGCGGCTCTCCGAGCCCGCCCTGGAGCTCCCGCAGTTCTACGGGCTGCTGACCCAGTACGCGCACCGCACGCCGGCCGTCAGGTCGCTGCGCCGCGCGTGGGTCCAGCCCGCGCTCGGGACGGCCTACCTCGCGGTGGGGCTCGATCTGTACGACGCCTCCGCGCCCGCGCTGGAATCCGTACGCGAGATGATGCGCCAGTCGGTCGGGGCGGTCCCCGAGGGCGTGCCGGTGTGCACGGTCGCGCTGGCGGACGAGCACGACCCGGTGGCGATGTGGCTGCGGGCGCAGACCAGGCCGTTCTACGACCGCGAGGGCCAGGCCGCGGCGTACTGACCCGCGCGGAAAACCACTTGACCCGGTCCTCCGCGCCGGATCGCGGCCCCGTGCCGACCCGTCTACAGGGAGTCGCGGGGGTGTGCCCGGACCCTGGGACGGGCACCTTCGACGGACCTTCGGCCGTCGGGAACCACGGTTCCCGGCGGCTTTCTCCTTGTCCGGATATCACCCCTGTTGGGCGTCCAATTGACGCACTCCTCCTGCCTGTTGGGCGTGATGTCCGTTTGCGTACCGAACGGACGGTCTTGCTCCGCTGAGCCGTGAGCGGAGTCCGGATAACGGGAACCGGGGCGTCAGATCACGGTTGCGCATCCATTCATCTGCGGGTCTGGCGGCTGGTCGAGCGCCCGATGAAGACTCCCCACCCAAGAGCCGGTCAGTCCTCCAGGGCGCGGCTCGGCACGTGGATTTGGCTTGTTGTTTCACACGGCACCTCCCGCACTTCTCGCACCTCTGCTGCACCGCACTCGCTCCGCACAGCAATTCGCACAGCAGTTCGCATGACCCGCAGTCCGCAGTCCGCAGTTCGCACCTCCCACCGCACTTCGCACGCGTTCCACGTGTCCCGAGCACTCCGAGCGCCACTCCGCACCAACGCCGCCACAGCGGCGGGCATGGGCCGGCCATCCGTCGGCCGAGAGGGGTCCCCACCACGATGACGGCACCACTGCACGACACGAGCGCGGAAACGCCCGCACCCGTGTCCGTAGCCGACGTCCCTGCCAAGGCCATCGAAGGCCGCTCGCCCGGCCGCATCGCCTGGATGCGGCTCAAGCGCGACAAGGTCGCGCTGACCGGCGGCGTGGTCGTGATCCTCCTGATCCTGGTGGCGGTCTTCGCGCCGCTGATCGTGGGCCTGCTGGGCCACGATCCCAACGAGTTCCACGAGGACATGATCGACCCGGACCTGGGCACGCCGCTCGGCTCCTTCGGCGGCATCAGCTCCGACTTCCTGCTGGGCGTCGAACCGACCAACGGTCGCGACGTGTTCAGCCGGATCGTCTACGGCGCCCGCATCTCCCTGGTCGTCGCCTTCCTGGCGGCCTTCGTCTCGGTCGTCCTGGGCAGCCTGCTCGGCGCCCTGGCCGGCTTCCTGGGCGGCTGGGTCGACGCCGTCATCAGCCGCGTGATGGACCTGCTGCTGGCCTTCCCGCAGCTGCTGTTCACCATCGCCCTGGTCTCCGTGGTCCCCAACTCCCTCTGGGGATTCGAGGGTTCGGGCGTCCGGATGGGCGTGCTGATCGTCGTCATCGGCTTCTTCGGCTGGCCGTACATCGGCCGCATCGTCCGGGGCCAGACGATCTCCCTGCGTGAACGCGAGTACGTCGAGGCCGCACGCAGCCTCGGCGCGGGCCGCGGCTACATCCTGATCAAGGAGCTGCTGCCCAACCTGATCGCGCCGATCCTCGTCTACTCGACGCTGATCATTCCGACCAACATCCTGACGGAAGCGGCCCTCAGCTTCCTGGGCGCCGGCGTCAAGCCGCCCACGGCCTCGTGGGGAAAGATGCTCTCCGACGCCGTCCCCATCTACCAGGACGACCCCATGTACATGGTGGTCCCGGGTATCACGATCTTCATCACCGTCCTGGCGTTCAACCTCTTCGGGGACGGGCTGCGCGACGCACTCGACCCCAAGGGCAGCTGAACCGCTTCTTCGATTCACCCACCTATGGAGGTTGGACAACCGTGATCCGCAGAAAGCAGGCACTCGCGATCACCGCCGTGATCGCCGCCCTGTCGCTGACCGCCGCGTGCGGTGGCAACGACAAGAAGGCCGACAGCGATGACAAGGGAGACAAGGGCTACAGCGGCGCCACCGCCGCCGTGGTCAACGCCTCCGACGCCAAGGGCGGCGAGCTGAAGCTCTGGTCCCCGCAGGACGTCGACTTCCTCGACCCGGCGCGCGCCTACTACGGCTTCGTGTGGAACCTGCAGCGCCTCTACATCCGCCAGCTGTACGCGTACGACAGCAAGCCCGGCGCGGCCGGCACCAAGCTGGTCCCGGACCTCGCCGCGGGCGAGCCCGTCCTGAGCAACGACGGCAAGACGTACACCGTCAAGATCAAGGACGGCGTGAAGTTCGACGACGGTTCGCCGATCACCGCCAAGGACTTCAAGTACGGCATCGAGCGCGTCTTCGCGCAGGACGTGCTGTCCGGCGGTCCGACGTACCTGATCGACCTGCTCGACCAGGGCCAGAAGTACCCGGGTCCCTACAAGGACACCGACCCGAACAAGATGGGCCTGAAGTCCGTCGAGACGCCGGACGACCACACGATCGTCTTCAACCTGGCGAGCGCCAACTCCGACTTCAAGTACCTGCTGGCCATGCCGTCCTCCTCGCCGGTCCCGGCGGGCAAGGACGAGGGCGCCTCTTACACCAACAAGCCGGTCTCCACCGGTCCTTACAAGGTGGAGTCCTTCGCCTCCGGCAAGGGCGCGACCTTCGTCCGCAACGAGAACTGGGACCCGGCCACCGACACGATCCGCAAGGGTCTGCCGGACAAGGTCACCTTCACGGTCACCACCAACCCGGACGACATGGACCAGCGCCTGCTCTCCGGCGACATCGATCTCGCCGTCGACGGCACCGGTGTCCAGCAGGCCGCGAAGAACAAGATCCTCAAGGACACGAACCTCAAGAAGAACGCGGACAACCCCTACACGGGCTACATCCGTTACTTCGCCTTCCCGCAGACGGTCGCGCCCTTCGACAACATCGAGTGCCGCAAGGCCGTCATCTACGCGGCCGACCCGAAGTCGCTGCAGAACGCCCGCGGTGGCCCGACCAGCGGTGACCTCGGCGCGAACATGCTGCCGCCCGGCATCCCCGGCTCGGACAAGAAGTACGACCCGTTCAACCTGACGGCCGGCAAGCCGCAGACGGACAAGGCCAAGGCCGCGCTCAAGGCCTGTGGCAAGCCCGACGGCTTCGAGACCACCATCGCGGTCCGCAACAACCGCGCCCCCGAGGTCAAGAGCGCCGAGTCCCTCCAGGCCGCGCTCGCCAAGATCGGCGTCAAGGCGACGATCGACCAGTACGACGGCAAGCTCTCCTCCTCCACGATCGGTTCGCCCGAGAACGTGAAGAAGAAGAACTACGGCATCATCGTCATGGGCTGGGGCGCCGACTACAACTCCGGCTCGGGCTTCCTGCAGCCGCTGGTCGACGGATCGTTCATCCTGCCGAACGGCAACAACAACTACACCGAGGTCAACGACCCGGAGATCAACGGCCTGTTCAAGACCGCCGCTGCCGCCGCCACCCCCGAGGCCGCCGCCCCGTTCTACGGCCAGATCAACAAGAAGGTCATGGAGAAGGCGCTCTACCTGCCGATCAACTTCGACAAGGCGCTGATCTACCACAACCCGCGTCTGACCAACGTCTACTTCAACGACTCGATGGGCCGCATCGACCTCGCGGTCCTGGGCGTCGGCAAGTAGTCGGGCAGACGGTCCGGCAAGCAGTACCGGCCCGCGAGGGCCCGTAAGACAGCAGCAACTACGCAAGTACGCAAGTAAGTGCCTTCACCGCACGTGCGCTAGTCCGAAGGGCAGGTGAAGGCCGCAGGCGGCGGCTGCCGTCCCCACGAGGGACGGCGGCCGCCCGCCCCGGGCGGCCGACTGCAGTGCTCGTCTACCTCATACGGCGGCTTTTCAACGTCGCCGCCACGCTGCTGGTGGTCTCCGCGGTCACCTTCGGCATCTTCTTCGCGGTCCCCAAGCTGACCGGCAGCGACCCCGCGCTCATGTACGCCGGCCGAGAGACCAGCGAGACCGCCCTGCAGGGCATCCGGGTCAAGATGGGCTTCGACAAGCCGATCTCCGAGCAGTACTGGGTGTTCCTCAAGGGGATCTTCGTCGGCCGCGACTACGACGGGGGCACCGAGGTCACGCACTGCGCCGCGCCGTGCTTCGGCTACTCCTTCAAGAGCGAGGCCCCCGTCTGGCAGACCATGCTCGACCGCATGCCGGTCACCCTCTCGCTCGCCCTCGGCGCGGCGGTCATCTGGGTGCTGGCCGGTGTGGCGACCGGAGTGGTCTCGGCGCTCAAACGCCGGACCGCCATCGACCGCACCGTCATGGTCGGCGCCCTCGCGGGCGTCTCCCTGCCGATCTTCTTCACCGGCATGGTGGCCCCGGCGGTCTTCGTCTACAGCCTCGGCTGGCTCGACGTCTCCAACTACAAACCCCTGACCGAGGATCCGCTGGCCTGGCTCAACAGCATGATCCTGCCCTGGGTCACCCTGGCCTTCCTCTTCGCCGCCACCTACGCCCGCATCACCCGGGCGACGATGCTGGAAGTCCTCGGCGAGGACTACATCCGCACGGCGCGCGCCAAGGGACTCAAGGAGGGCGTGGTCATCCGCAAACACGCCCTGCGCTCCACCCTCACCCCGATCGTCACGATGTTCGGCCTCGACCTCGGCGGACTCCTCGGCGGCGCGGTGCTCACCGAGACGACCTTCAACTTCCAGGGTCTGGGGACGGCGGCCGTCGCCGCCATCGGCCAGGGCGACCTTCCCGTGATCATGGGAGTCACCCTGCTCGCCGCGCTGTTCGTGGTGCTGGCCAACCTGATCGTGGACCTGCTGTACGCCGTCATCGACCCGCGCGTGAGGCTGACGTGACCAAGACCGTTCCCGACGAGCCCGCCTTCGTCCCGGAGCAGGGCGGACCGCGCGACGCGGCCCCCTTCCTCTCCGTACGCGACCTGCGCGTGCACTTCCCGACCGACGACGGCCTGGTGAAGTCCGTCGACGGACTCTCCTTCGACCTGGAGCGCGGCAAGACCCTCGGCATCGTGGGCGAGTCCGGCTCCGGGAAGTCGGTGACCTCGCTGGCCATCATGGGTCTGCACCGCACCGGCAACGCACGCAGCCGCCCCCACATCTCGGGCGAGGTCGTGCTCGACGGCGAGGACCTGGTCGCCGCCGACGCCGACCGGGTGCGGCGCCTGCGCGGCCGCAAGATGGCGATGGTCTTCCAGGACCCGCTGTCCGCGATGCACCCGTACTACTCGGTCGGCAAGCAGATCGTCGAGGCCTACCGGACCCACCACGACGTCGACAAGAAGAAGGCCCGCACCCGCGCCGTCGAGATGCTCGACCGCGTCGGCATCCCGGAGCCCCACCGGCGCGTGGACGCGTACCCGCACGAGTTCTCCGGCGGCATGCGCCAGCGCGCGATGATCGCGATGGCGCTGGTCAACAACCCCGAGCTGCTCATCGCGGACGAGCCGACCACCGCCCTGGACGTCACCGTCCAGGCGCAGATCCTCGACCTGATCCGCGACCTCCAGAAGGAGTTCGGCTCCGCGGTCATCATGATCACGCACGACCTCGGCGTGGTCGCCGAGATGGCCGACGAGATCCTCGTGATGTACGGCGGCCGCTGCGTCGAGCGCGGCACCGCCGAGAAGGTCTTCTACGGCCCCCGGCACCCCTACACCTGGGGCCTGCTCGGCTCCATGCCGCGCATCGACCGCGACCAGACCGAGCGCTTGATCCCGGTCAAGGGCTCGCCGCCCAGCCTCATCAACATCCCGAGCGGCTGCGCCTTCAACCCCCGGTGCCCCTACGCCGACGTGCCCAAGGGCGGCATCACCCGCACCCAGCGCCCCGAGCTGACCGAGGACGACAGCCGGCACTGGTCCGCCTGCCACATGTCGCAGGAGGAGCGGACCCGGATCTGGACCGAAGAGATTGCGCCGAAGCTGTGACCGAAAAGCCTGAAAGCCCCGAGGCGCCCCAGGCGCCCGAAACGAACACCGCGGACGCGCTCCTGAAGGTGACCGGGCTGGTCAAGCACTTCCCCATCAACAAGGGGCTGCTGCGCCGGCAGGCCGGGGCCGTCAAGGCCGTGGACGGCATCGACTTCGAGGTCCGGCGGGGTGAGACCCTCGGCATCGTCGGCGAGTCCGGCTGCGGCAAGTCCACCATGGGGCGTCTGATCACCCGGCTGCTCGAACCGACCGACGGCCGGATCGAGTTCGAGGGCAAGGACATCACGCACCTGAGCGTGGCGGGCATGCGCCCGCTGCGCCGCGACGTGCAGATGATCTTCCAGGACCCGTACGGCTCGCTGAACCCGCGCCACACGGTCGGCACGATCGTCGGCGCTCCCTTCCGGCTCCAGAAGGTCACCCCCGAGGGCGGCCTGAAGGCGGAGGTCCAGCGGCTGCTGTCACTGGTCGGCCTGAACCCCGAGCACTTCAACCGCTACCCGCACGAGTTCTCGGGCGGCCAGCGCCAGCGGATCGGCATCGCCCGCGCCCTGGCCCTCAAGCCGAAGCTCGTCGTCGCGGACGAGCCGGTCTCCGCGCTGGACGTGTCGATCCAGGCCCAGGTGGTGAACCTGCTGGACGACCTCCAGGAGGAGCTCGGCCTGACCTACGTGATCATCGCGCACGACCTGTCCGTCATCCGGCACGTCTCGGACCGCATCGCGGTGATGTACCTCGGCAAGATCGTGGAGCTGGCCGACCGGAAGTCGCTGTACGAGGCTCCGATGCACCCGTACACGACGGCGCTGATGTCGGCGGTGCCGGTCCCGGACCCGCGGCGGCGCGGGGCGAAGAGCGGGCGCATCCTGCTCAAGGGCGACGTGCCCTCGCCGATCTCCCCGCCGGCCGGCTGCCGCTTCCACACGCGGTGCTGGAAGGCGACGGAGATGTGCACCAAGGTGGACCCGCCGCTGGTCGCCCTGAAGACCGGGCACCAGGTGGCGTGCCACCACCCGGAGAACGCCCCCGACCAGGCGCCGGGCGACCCGGCCCTGCCGGGCGCGACCGAGGCGGTGGCGGTGGTCTCCGAGTAGCCCCTGCCCTGGCCGGGCGGTGACCCGGGCAGGACGGTCGTGGGGGGGGGCGGGTCCGGAGTAGCGGACGGACCCACCACCCCCGGGCGGGGCCCCGGGTCACACCCGGGGCCCCGCCGATCCCTTCCGGTCGGCAACGCCCGGCGAAAACCGGCCCCGCCGGCCTCCCGGCGCCGCAGCCCCCGGGAACACCGGCCCACCCGCGGCGCATCCCCGCGGCGTGCCGCCTTCCCGCCGCACCGTGTCCCCGACTCCGCCGCACGCGCCACCATCTCCGCCGCCCCGTGCGACCGGCGGAGCCCCCGCGCGTACCGGGCCCGGCTGGCGGGGGTGGTCGTCATGTGCGGGAAGGGCCCCACGTTCCCCGTCTCCCACGTCCCCCGTCTCCGCCCTGCCGGGCGTGCCACCCGCGCGTACCCGGCCCCCGCCGGGCGGGGTGGTCGTCACCTGGGGGAGGGGGCGCAGCCCCCGCGAGCCCCACCGGTGCCGACCGGCGGAGCCACTGGTGCCGACCGGCGGAGCCACCGCTCGCGGCGGGCGACAATGGCGGGGTGCTCCACGATCTCTTCCCGCCCGACGTCCAGCACGCCCTGGACCTCGCGGGCATCTTCGTCTTCGCCCTGGCGGGCGCCCTGCTCGCCGTCCGCAAGAACTTCGACGTCTTCGGCATCGCCGTCCTCGCCCTCGTGACCGCCCTCGGCGGAGGCCTCTTCCGCGACCTCGTCATCGGCGCCGTGCCGCCCGCCGCCTTCGGCCAGCTCAGCTTCTTCGTCACGCCCCTGATCGCCTCCGCGATCGTCTTCTTCCTGCACCCCGAGGTGCAGCGGATCAACCGGGCCATCAACGTCTGCGACGCCGCCGGCCTCGCCCTCTTCTGCGTCACCGGCACGACCAAGGCCTACGAGTACGGCCTGGGCCTGACCGCGTCCGCCGCGCTCGGCCTGGCCACGGCCGTCGGCGGCGGCGTGCTGCGCGACGTCCTCGTCAACGAGGTGCCCTCGCTGCTGCGCGACCGCGAGATGTACGCCGTTCCGGCCATGGTCGGGGCCTCGATGGTGGCCGTCTTCATCGGCCTGGAGGTCCTCAACGCCCTGACGACCGCAGTCGCCATCGTCACCACCTTCGTCCTGCGGCTGCTCGCGATGCGCTACCACTGGCGGGCCCCGCTGGCGTGGAACCGCCGCTCCGGCGTGGCCGAAGAGCCCTAGGTCCCACCCGCCAAAGAAAGCTACCGCTTAGTAGCTTGCAGGTGTACCTTCGAGCCATGTCACACACAGCCGCCCAGGCCACCATCGGCGACAGCGAGTTCGACCGCGACACCACCATCGCCCCGCGCGCGGGCGAGCCCGGGGTGTACGACGCGGAACTCTCCGCCGGTTGGACGATCATCACCGCCGTCAACGGCGGCTACCTGCTGGCCCTGGTGGGCCGGGCCCTGGCCGCGGCGCTGCCGCACCCGGACCCCTTCACCGTCTCGGCCCACTACCTGACCTCCTCGGTGCCCGGCCCCGCCGTGATCCGCACCCAGGTCGTCCGGGCCGGCCGGAACCTCTCCACGGGCCAGGCCTCCCTCTTCCAGTTCGACGAGAACGGCGCCGAGGTCGAGCGCATCCGCGTGCTCGCCTCCTACGGTGACCTCGACGCCCTCCCCGACGCCGTGCACACGGTGGCGCGGCCGCCCGTCATCCCGCCCTACGAGGACTGCCTCGGCGCCGAGGCGGGCCCGGCGCCGATCCCCGGCAGCTCCGCCATCGTGGACCGGCTCCGGCTGCGACTGGACCCGGCGACCGCCGGCTGGGCGGTCGGCGCGCCGTCCGGGAAGGGTGAGATGCGGGCCTGGTTCGAGCTGGCCGACGGCCGCGACGCCGACCCGCTGTCGCTGCTGCTCGCGGTGGACGCGCTCCCGCCGACCGCCTTCGACCTCGGCCTGCTGGGCTGGGCCCCGACCGTCGAGCTGACCACCCACATCCGCTGCCGCCCGGCCCCCGGTCCGCTGCGGGTGGGCATCGTCACCCGCAACCTGGCCGGCGGTTTCCTGGAGGAGGACGCCGAGGTCTGGGACTCCGCCGACCGTCTGGTGGCCCAGTCCCGCCAGCTGGCCCGCGCCCCGCGCCCGTAGCCCCGGCGTGACCCGCGGCGTGCCCCCCGGCGCGACCCGTGGCCCGGATCGTGGCCCGGGTCGCGCCCGGCTCGCGGGCCCCGCCCGTCCCGGTACCGCGTACCCCGGGGAACCCGGCGCCCGGGGACTCGTAGAATCGGGGGATCATGGCCTACCTCGACCACGCCGCGACCACGCCGATGCTCCCGGAAGCCGCTGCGGCGATGACCGCGCAGTTCGCCGCCACGGGTAACGCGTCCTCCCTGCACGCCGCCGGCCGGCGGGCCCGCCGCACCGTCGAGGAGGCCCGCGAGTCCCTCGCCGAGGCACTCGGCGCGCGCCCGAGCGAGGTGGTCTTCACCGCGGGCGGCACCGAGGCGGACAACCTCGCCGTCAAGGGCCTCTACTGGGCCCGCCGCGACGCCGACCCCGCCCGCACCCGCATCCTCGCCAGCCCCGTCGAGCACCACGCCGTCCTCGACGCCGTGCACTGGCTGGGCGAGCACGAGGGCGCGCGGGTCGAGTACCTGCCCGTCGACCGGTACGGGCGGGTCCACCCCGAGGCCTTCCGCGAAGCCGTCGAGCGGGCTCCCGAGGACGTGGCCCTGGCCACCGTGATGTGGGCCAACAACGAGATCGGCACCGTCATGCCGGTCCGTGAACTGGCCTCCATCGCCGACGAGTTCGCGATCCCGTTGCACTCCGACGCCGTCCAGGCCTTCGGACAGCTCGACGTCCGCTTCGGCGACAGCGGGCTCGCCGCCATGACGGTCAGCGGCCACAAGATCGGCGGACCCTACGGCATCGGCGCGCTGCTCCTCGGCCGCGACCAGAGCCCCGTCCCCGTCCTGCACGGCGGCGGCCAGGAGCGGCACGTCCGCTCCGGCACCCTCGACGTGCCGGCCGTCGCCGCCTTCGCCGTCGCGGCCGTACTCGCCGCCGAGCGGCGCGAACGCTTCGCCGCCGAGGTCGGCGCCCTGCGCGACGAGCTCATCGGCGCCGTCCTGGCGGCCGTCCCCGACGCCGTCCTGGGCGGCGACCCCGAGGACCGCCTCCCCGCCAACGCCCACTTCAGCTTCCCCGGCTGCGAGGGCGACTCCCTGCTGCTGCTCCTGGACGCCCAGGGCATCGAGTGCTCCACCGGCTCGGCCTGCACCGCGGGCGTCGCCCAGCCCAGCCACGTCCTGCTGGCGACCGGCACGGACCCGCAGCTGGCCCGAGGCACCCTGCGGTTCTCCCTCGGCCACACCTCCACCCGCGACGACGTCGCCGCGGTGGCCGCCGCCATCGGCCCGGCCGTCGAACGCGCCCGTACGGCGGGCCTCAGCTAGCGGGGCGAAGCGGCGGCCGGCGTGGCGGCCGGCGTGAGCTCGGCGCGGACCAGCCCGAGGTAGCGGTCCCAGTCCCAGTGGGGGCCCGGGTCCGTGTGGTCGGCGCCCGGGACCTCGGAGTGCCCCAGGAAGTGGGTGCGGTCCACCGGTATGCCGTACCTCCGGCAGACATCGGCGGCCAGTCTGGCCGATGCCGCGTACAGCGCATCGGTGAAGTCCTGCGGCCGGTCCACGAAGCCCTCGTGCTCGATGCCCACGCTGCGCTCGTTCATCGAGCGGTTCCCGGAGTGGAAGGCCACGTCCAGCTCGCGCACCATCTGCTCCACGTGGCCGTCCTGGCGGACGATGTAGTGCGCGGAGGCCTTGTGGAACGGATTCTTGAAGGCGTCCACCGAGGACGCGAAACTGCCCTGGGTGACGTGCACGACGATCCGGTCCACCCGGTAGTCGTCGGGCCGGTCCGCCATCCGCCAGTTCGCCGGGGAGGCCGCGGTCCAGCTCGCCCCCGCGTGGTCCAGCTCACCCTCCTTGCGCGGCTTGCGCACGCCCGGCAGCAGCCACCAGGCCCGCCCGATCTCCTCCCGGCCCACGAGCGCCGCCGCCCCGAGCAGCCCCAGCCCGCCGAAGAGCACCGCCCTGCGGGTCCGGCCCGCCCGGCGTCCGCCCGGCTTCCCCGGACCCTTCGTCCCCTGTTCCGACATGTGATCCACCCCCCAGAGCCGATAACGCGCTGTGACCCCGCGCGGTTCCCCGTACTCTGGACGGTGCTATGACTGAGAACCTGCCGCGCACCGCCCGCCCCCTTCGCGTCCTGGCCGCCATGTCCGGCGGCGTGGACTCCGCCGTCGCCGCCGCCCGCGCGGCCGAAGCCGGGCACGACGTCACCGGCGTCCACCTGGCGCTCTCCGCGAACCCGCAGTCCTTCCGGACCGGCGCCCGTGGCTGTTGCACCATCGAGGACTCCCGCGACGCCCGCCGCGCCGCCGACGTCATCGGCATCCCCTTCTACGTCTGGGACCTCGCCGAGCGCTTCCGCGAGGACGTCGTCGAGGACTTCGTCTCGGAGTACGAGGCCGGCCGCACCCCGAACCCGTGCCTGCGCTGCAACGAGAAGATCAAGTTCGCGGCCCTGCTCGACAAGGCCCTGGCCCTCGGCTTCGACGCCGTCTGCACCGGCCACTACGCCACCGTCGTCCTGAACGAGGACGGCACCCGCGAGCTGCACCGGGCCTCCGACATGGCCAAGGACCAGTCGTACGTCCTCGGCGTCCTCGACGAGAAGCAGCTCGCCCACGCGCTCTTCCCGCTCGGCGACACCCTCACCACCAAGGACGAGATCCGCGCCGAGGCCGAGGAGCGCGGTCTGGCCGTCGCGAAGAAGCCCGACAGCCACGACATCTGCTTCATCGCCGACGGCGACACCCAGGGCTTCCTCGCGAACCGCCTGGGCCGGGCCGAGGGCGACATCGTCGACGAGAGCGGCGAGAAGGTCGGCACCCACGAGGGCGCCTTCGGCTTCACCATCGGCCAGCGCAAGGGCCTGCGGATCGGCCACCCCGCCCCCGACGGCAAGCCCCGCTACGTCCTCGACATCTCCCCGGTGAACAACACGGTCACCGTCGGCCCCGTCGAGGCCCTCGACGTCAGCGCCCTCACCGCGATCCGCCCCCGCTGGTGCGGCTCCACCCCCGCCGCCCCCGGCACCTACACCGCGCAGCTGCGCGCCCACGGGGGCGAGACCGAGGTCTTCGCCGAGATGGTCGACGGCGAGCTGCGCGTCACCTTCACCGAGCCGGTCCGCGGCGTGGCCCCCGGGCAGGCGATCGTGCTCTACGACGGCACCCGCGTGGTCGGCTCCGCCACCATCGCCACCACCACCAGGGCCGCGGCCGCCGCGGTCTGACCCGGGCGTACCGCCCCGCCCCGCCCCGCCCCGCCCCGTCCAGGGCGGGGGCGGGGGCGGAGGCGGGGCGACCCCTCTCCCGACCGCCGCCGGGCCGGGCCGGCCGCCCTCAGGCGACGGTCAGGACGATCTTGCCGGTGGTGCGGCCCCGCTCGCCGATCTCGTGGGCCTTGGCGGCCTCCTCCAGCGGCAGCACCGTGTCGATCAGCGGCTTGAGCAGACCCCGCTCGACCAGGGCCGCGATCTCCTCCAGCCCCTTCAGGTCCGGCTCCACCAGGACCCAGGAGGCGTGCACGCCCCGCGGGTCGGCCGGGACCCCGTCCGGGCCGGGCAGGGTCACCAGGTGCCCGCCGGGCTTGAGCACCTTCAGCGAGCGCTCCCCGTGGTCCCCGCCGATGGCGTCGATGACGACGTCCACGTCCGCGACCGCGTCCTCGAAGTCGGTGGTGCGGTAATCGATCACCTCGTCGGCGCCGAGTCCGCGCAGCAGCTCGTGCTTGCCGGCGCTCGCGGTGCCGATCACGTACGCGCCCCGGGCCTTCGCGATCTGCACGGCGAGGTGACCGACCCCGCCGGCCGCGGCGTGCACCAGGACGCGCTGCCCGGCCGAAACCCGTGCGGTGTCCACCAGCGCCTGCCAGGCGGTCAGCGCGGCCAGCGGCAGGGCCGCCGCCTCCACGTGGCTCAGCGAGGCCGGCTTGCGGGCGAGGTGCCGGGCGGGGGCGGTCACGTACTCGGCGTACGCGCCGGCCTGCTGCGGGAAGCGGGGCATCCCGTACACCTCGTCGCCCACCCGGTACAGGGTCACGCCCGGTCCGACGGCCTCCACGGTGCCCGACACGTCCCAGCCGACCGCCGGAACCGGGCCCCAGGGGATCAGGCCGCCGCTCTCGCGGGTCTTCCAGTCCACCGGGTTCACCCCCGCCGCGCGGACCCGGACGAGCACCTCGCCCATGCCGGGCTCGGGACGCTCGGCCTCGGTCTCGACGAGGACCTCGGGTCCGCCCCACTTGCTCACGACGACGGCGCGCATGAAATGTCTCCTTGCTGGGTTTCCGTGCCGGTATCACCGGCTGACGGGTCCACTCTGGCCGCTCCCCCGACCGCACGGTATTGGCCGTCCGGCCACCATGTGACAGGATCTGGCCATGCATCGTGTCGCCGTACTCGCCCTCGAAGGCGTCCCCCCGTTCGAGCTCGGCATCCCCTCCCGGGTCTTCGGCAACGCCCGCRACGAGGCCGGGAACCCGCTCTACGAGCTCACCGTCTGCACCGCCGACGGACAGCCCGTGACCAGCGACGCGGGCTTCACCATCGGCGTCTCGGCGGGCCCCGAGGCCCTCGCCGCGGCGGACACCGTGATCGTCCCGCCCACCCACGCCATGGACGAGCTCGCACACGGCGCGCCCCTGTCGCAGGCGCTCGTCGACGCCCTCGCCGCGATCCGGCCCGGCACCCGGCTGGTCTCCCTCTGCACCGGCTCCTACGTCCTCGCCGCCGCCGGTCTGCTCGACGGCCGGCCCGCCACCACGCACTGGCTGCACGCCCCCGAGTTCCAGCGGGGCTTCCCGCGCGTCCGGCTCGACGAGGAGGTCCTCTTCGTCGACGACGGCGACATCCTCACCTCGGCGGGCGTGGCCGCGGGCGTCGACCTCTGCCTCTACATGATCCGCCAGGATCACGGCACGGCCGTGGCCAACCGCGCCGCCCGGCTGTGCGTCGTACCGCCCTGGCGCGACGGCGGCCAGGCCCAGTACATCGACCGGCCCGTCCCCGAACCCACCGTCGCCACCACCACCGCCACCCGCGCCTGGGCCCTGGAACGCCTCGCCGAGCCGGTCACCCTCGCCGAGCTGGCCGCCCACGCCCGGATGAGCCTGCGCACCTTCACCCGGCGGTTCCGCGACGAGGTCGGCATGACCCCGGTCCAGTGGCTCACCGCCCAGCGCCTGGAAGCGGCCCGCCACCTGCTGGAGTCCAGCGACCTGCCCGTCGACCTGGTCGCCCACCGCTCCGGCTTCGGCTCCGCCAACTCCCTGCGCCAGCACATGAGGGCCGCCCTCGGCGTCTCCCCGATCGCCTACCGGCGCACCTTCCAGCCCGCCTCGGCATGACCCCGGAGGTAATCGCCGCAGCGCCCGCCCCCTGACACGATCGGTGCAACGGCCCGGAACCCACCGGCCGTACGACAGGGGAGACCGACATGACCGCCTATGCCATCGGCCACATCCGCCCCGGGACCATGAACCAGGACGTCCTCCGCTACATCGAGGGGATCCAGGCCACCATGGACCCCTTCGGAGGCCGCTTCCTCGTCCACGGCCGGGAGGTCGAAGTGAAGGAGGGCCCCTGGCCCGGCACGGTCGTCGTCATCGCCTTCCCCGACATCGAGCGGGCCCGCGCCTGGTACGACTCGCCCGCCTACCGGGCCATCCTCCCGCTGCGCACCACCCACATCGAGGGCGAGGTCATCCTCGTCGAGGGCGTCCCCGCCGGCTACGACGCCTCCAGGACGGCCGCCTCCCTGCGCGCGACCGCCGGACCCTGACCGCTCCCGGGACGGCGTCGGCGACCGGGGCGGCGCACCGGGCGGACCCCGGCCCCCAAGGGGTGCGAGCATGGTCCGTATGGCTACTCACCTGATCACCGGTGCCGGATCCGGCATCGGCGCCGCCGTCGCCGCCCGCCTGCACGCCCGCGGCGACGACCTCGTCCTGCTCGCCCGCGACGCCGCCCGCGCCCGGCAGCTCGTCGAGCGCTACCCCGGCGCGCGGACCCTGGTGGGCGACCTCGCCGATCCCGACCGGCTGTCCTGGGCCTTCTCCAAGCAGCCGGTCCCCGAGCGGATCGACTCCCTCCTGCACATCGCCGGCATCGTCGACCTCGGACCCGTCGCGGAGCTGCGCCCCAAGACCTGGCACCAGCAGCTCAACGTCAACCTGATCGCCCCCGCCGAGGTGACCCGGCTGCTGCTGCCCACCCTGCGGGCCTCCAAGGCCACCGTCGTCTTCGTGAACTCAGGCGCCGGCCTCACCGCCCACGCGGACTGGAGCGCCTACGCCGCCTCCAAGCACGGCCTCAAGGCCCTCGCCGACTCCCTGCGCGCCGAGGAGAAGCCGAACGGCATCCGCGTCACCTCCGTCTACCCGGGCCGCACGGCCAGCCCGATGCAGGCCAAGGTGCACTCCCAGGAGGGCAAGGAGTACGACCCCGCGCACTGGATCGACCCCGAGTCGGTGGCGACCACCGTCGTCATGGCCGTGGACCTCCCGCGCGACGCCGAGGTCAACGACCTGAGCGTCAGGCCCGGCCGATGACCGCGAACGCCACCGGCGTCGGCTCGCTGCCCGGCGGCGACGCCCGCGAGGCCGCCAAGACCGTCACCGGGTCCTTCGAGGAGTTCCCCTACCTCGCCGAACTGCCCGCACGCGGACCCGGCGCGGACATGATCGGCCGCTCCCTCGGCCTCCTCGTCGACCTGTACGCCCACGTCGAGCCGAGCGGCTGGCGGATCAGCGACCGGCCGGGCCGCGACACCCGGCGCGCCCGTTCCTGGCTCGGCGAGGACCTCGACGCCCTGGAGGAGTTCACCCAGGGCTACACCGGGCGGCTCAAGGTCCAGGCCGTCGGCCCGTGGACGCTGGCCGCCGCCCTGGAACTGCACGGCGGCGAGGCCATGCTCCAGGACCCCGGAGCCTGCCGGGACCTCGCCGGATCCCTCGCCGAGGGCCTGCGCGACCACCTGGCCGACGTGCGCAAGCGGATCCCGGGCGCCGAGATCGTCCTCCAGTACGACGAGCCCTCGCTCACCGCCGTCCTGCTCGGCCGGGTCCGTTCCGCCAGCGGCTACCGCACCTACCGGGCCGTCGACCGGCAGGTCGTCGAATCCGCCCTGCGGGACCTGTTCGCCGTCCACGACGGGGAGGTGATCGTGCACTCCTGCGCCCCCGAGGTCCCCTTCGGCCTGCTGCGGCGGGCGGGCGCCACGGGCGTGTCGTTCGATTTCTCGTTGCTCACCGAGCGCGAGGACGACGCCATCGGGGAGGCCGTCGAAGGCGGTGTGAAACTCTTCGCCGGAGTGGTGCCGGGCACCGACGGCCCGTTGTCGGACCCGGGCGGTAGCGTCATGGGTGTCAGGAAGCTTTGGCGCAGGCTGGGGCTGGCCCCGGGGACTCTCGCCGAGTCCGTCGTGGTCACCCCCTCGTGCGGTCTGGCGGGCGCTTCGCCCGCGTACGCCCGCGCGGTGCAGGCCCATTGCGTCAGGGCGGCGAGGTCGCTCGCCGACAACCCTGAGTGACGGTCGAGACGGGCCACGGGAGGACACGGCATGGCAGCCGAACAGCAGGACACGGCGGTACCGACGGCGGTGCGTGAACAGCACGCGCTGCTCGCCGAGCAGGTCGAGGAGCACCGCTTCCGGTACTACGTCAACGACCAGCCGGTCGTCAGCGACGCCGAGTTCGACCGGCTGCTGCGCGCGCTGGAGGCCCTGGAGGAGCAGTACCCCGAGCTGCGCACCCCCGACTCGCCCACCCAGAAGGTGGCCGGGGCGTACGAGACGGACTTCGCCTCCGTCGAGCACCGCCAGCGGATGCTCTCCCTCGACAACGCCTTCGACGACGAGGAACTGGCCGCCTGGGCCGAGCGCGTGGCCCGCGACGTCAACACCCCGGACTTCCACTACCTGTGCGAGCTCAAGGTGGACGGCCTCGCCGTCAACCTCACCTACGAGAACGGCCGCCTGACCCGGGCCGCCACCCGCGGCGACGGCCGCACCGGTGAGGACATCACGCCCAACGTCCGCACCATCGCCGAGATCCCGGACCGGCTGAAGGGCGACCGGATCCCGGCCCTCGTCGAGATCCGCGGTGAGGTCTTCTTCCCGATGGAGAAGTTCGAGGAGCTCAACGCCCGGCTCGTGGAGGCCGAGGGCAAGCCCTTCGCCAACCCGCGCAACGCGGCCGCCGGTTCGCTGCGCCAGAAGGACCCGAAGGTCACCGCGAGCCGCCCGCTGCACATGGTGGTGCACGGCATCGGCGCCCGCGAGGGCTTCGGGATCGAGCGCCAGTCCCAGGCGTACGAGCTGCTCCACGCATGGGGCCTGCCCACCGCCCGGCACAACAAGGTCGTCTCCTCGCTCGCCGAAGTCCGCGATTTCATCGCGCACTTCGGCGAGAACCGGCACTCGGTGGAACACGAGATCGACGGAGTGGTCGTCAAGCTCGACGAGATCGCCCTCCAGGGCCGGCTCGGCTCCACCGCCCGCGCACCGCGCTGGGCGATCGCCTGGAAGTACGCCCCCGAAGAGGTCAACACCAAGCTGATCGACATCAAGGTCGGGGTCGGCCGCACCGGGCGCGTGACCCCGTACGCGCAGGTGGAGCCGGTCACGGTGGCGGGCTCCGAGGTGGAGTTCGCGACCCTGCACAACCAGGAGGTCGTCAAGGCCAAGGGCGTGCTCATCGGGGACACCGTCGTGCTCCGCAAGGCGGGCGACGTCATCCCCGAGATCCTGGGCCCGGTGGTGGACCTGCGCGACGGCAGCGAGCGGGAGTTCGTGATGCCCGCGCAGTGCCCCGAGTGCGGGACGGCGCTGCGGCCGATGAAGGAGGGGGACATCGACGTCCGCTGCCCCAACGGGCAGTCGTGCCCCGCGCAGTTGCGCGAGCGGCTCTACTACCTCGCCGGCAGACAGAGCCTGGACATCGAGAACTTCGGGATCGTCGCGGCGGCCGCGCTCACCGGCCCGCTGGAGCCCGCAGAGCCGCCGCTGCGCGACGAGGGCGACCTCTTCGGCCTCACCATCGAGCAGCTGCTGCCCATCAAGGCGTACGTCCTCGACCAGGACAGCGGGCTGCCCAAGCGGGATCCGAAGACGGGCGAGGAGAAGATCGTCACGGTCTTCGCCAACCAGAAGGGCGAGCCGAAGAAGAACGCCCTGGCCATGCTGGAGAACATCGCGGCGGCCAAGCAGCGCCCGCTCGCCCGCATCATCAACGGCCTGTCGATCCGGCACGTCGGCCCGGTCGCGGCGGAGGCCCTGGCCCGGGAGTTCCGGTCGATCGAGCGCATCGAGCAGGCCACCGAGGAGGAGCTGACCGCCACCGAGGGCGTCGGGGCGATCATCGCCGCCTCCCTCAAGGAGTGGTTCGCCGTCGAGTGGCACCAGGAGATCCTGCGCAAGTGGCGGGAGGCCGGTGTCCGCATGGAAGAGGAAGGTTCCGCCGAGGAGGAGGGCCCGCGTCCGCTGGAGGGGCTGACCGTGGTCGTCACCGGCACTTTGCAGAGCCACACCCGGGACGGCGCCAAGGAGGCCCTGCAGAGCCGGGGCGCCAAGGTGACCGGATCGGTGTCGAAGAAGACCTCCTTCGTCGTGGTCGGGGACAACCCCGGCTCCAAGTACGACAAGGCGATGCAGCTCAAGCTGCCCGTCCTGGACGACGCCGGCTTCGCCGTCCTGCTGGAGCGGGGACCGGACGCGGCCCGCGAGGCGGCGCTGCCGATCGAGGGCGAGGGCGCGGCGGGGGAGTAGCCCGAACGGGAATCACCCGCAGGGAGTGGCGAAGGCGAACGGATGCGTGGCGTGCGGCCGTACGGGCGGGCGCACGCCCGGCGCGGAGTCCGGTGGTAAACGGCCGGTACAGGGCTGGTCCTGGGGCGGTGAGCTGTCGGATCATCGGATGGGTGAGCCGGGGGTCCTGGTCCAAACTCACCTGTTCGGCGGATACCGTACTGATGAGGATGGCCGGGTCGCATTCGGGCAACCACCGCCGACAGCTGCCCCTGGGAGCCTCTCGCGTCCTACTGTTGTGGGGTGCGCCTGTCGTGCACGGCTGCCTGATGCGCTTCCGGCCGTGATGGCATGACATCGGGGCCATCGCGTGACATCGGCATCGCCGGCTGTGAGAGGGACGGGCATGAAACCCACCGAAAGCGCCGACCCGTCACCTGAATTCGGCGGGGACATCCCGCCCATGCGGGCGGGCCGGCTCGGTGTCCTGGGGGCCAGGACACCGGAGACCCGTGCCCTCGACAACGGACCGGGCGGCGGGACGGGGCAGGGGCGGCGGCGCACCGTGCTGCCCCTCGTCGTCGTGGGCCTGTCCGCCGTCGTGCTCCTCGGCGGCATCGCCCTGGCGCTGACCGACCGTCAGGCGCTGTTCCCCGGAGGCACGGTCGGCTGGGCGCTGGCCCTGCTCACGGGCATCATCGTCGGCCACCTCGTGGCACTGGGCCGGGACCGCTGGTGGGGCGGCACCGGGTCGGGCGCGGCCCTGACCCTGGGCGTGCTCATCCTCTACGGGTGGATCCCGGCCGGACTCGTCTCGCTCGCGGTGGTCTCCCTGGTCGGCGCCGCCCGCCGGCACCGCTGGCGCCAGGGCCTGCTGCACGGCTCCGTCGACATCCTCGGCATCGGCGCGGGAGCCCTCGTCCTGGCCTCCTTCGGCGACGCTCCGACGGTCGGGGAGCCCTGGTCGCCCACCACCTGGGACCTCGCGGCCGTCCCCGAGGTGGTCCTGGTCGCCGTCTCCTACCTGCTCGTCACCCGGGTCCTGCTGTGGTTCGCGCTGACCCCGCGCGGCGGCGGGCTGCCCACCGTGGCCCGGACCGCCCTGATCCGGCAGGCGCTCGTCGCCGCGGCCCTGCTCGGCATCGCCCCGCTGATCTGCGTGGTCGCCAGTACCCAGCCGGTGCTGCTGCCGCTGTTCGCGGTACCGCTCATCGCCCTCGACTCCACCCTGTGGATCGCCCGGGCCCGCGCCGAGGAACAGCTGCGCGACCCGCTGACCGGGCTGCCGAACCGGCAGTGGCTGCTGGAGCGGGCCTGGTCCGCGCTGGACGAGGCCGAACGGCTGGGCACCCGGTCGGCCCTGGTGCTGATCGACCTGGACCGCTTCCGCGCCGTCAACGACACCCTCGGCCATCTGGCGGGGGACCGGCTGCTGCTCCAGATCGCCGACCGGCTGCGCCAGGCCCTCCCGCCCGACGCGGAGGCGGCCCGGCTCGGCGGCGACGAGTTCGCCGTCCTGCTGCCCTTCGCGGACTCCACCACCAGCGCCCAGCGGGTCGCCYGCCATCTGGTCGCCGAGCTCAGCTCCCCCCTCGACCTGGACGGCCTCACCCTCGTCCTGGAGGCCAGCGCCGGTCTCGCCGTCTTCCCCGACCACGCGCTGGACGCGGAGGGGCTGCTGCGGCGGGCCGACGTGGCCATGTACCAGGCCAAGCGCGACCGCACCGGGGTGGAGGTCTACGAGTCCAAGCGCGACAGCAACACCCCCGACCGGCTCGGCCTCCTCGGCGACCTGCGGCGGGCCCTGGACGCCGGCGAGGTGGAACTCCACTACCAGCCGAAGGTCCGCTTCGACGGGCAGGTGGCCGGGCTGGAGGCCCTCGTCCGCTGGGTGCACCCGGAGCGGGGAAGGGTCTCGCCCGACGAGTTCATCGCGATCGCCGAGACCTCCGGACTGATGCCGCACCTGACGGAGTACGTCCTGGAGACCGCCCTCGCGCAGGTCGCGCGCTGGCGGGCGCAGGGCCTGAAGGTCCCGGTCGCCGTCAACGTCTCCCCGCGCGACGTCCACACCCCGGGCTTCGCCGGAGCGGTGGCGGCGCGCCTGGCCCGGCACGGGGTCCCGGCGAGCGGCCTCCAGCTGGAGATAACGGAGCACGTGCTGCTGGAGGACCCCCAGCGGGCGGCCGACACCATGGCCGGGCTGACCGGCCACGGGGTGAAGATGTCCCTGGACGACTTCGGCACCGGCTACTCCTCGCTCGTGCACCTGCGCCGGCTCCCGGTGAGCGAGCTGAAGATCGACCGGTCCTTCGTCGCCCGGCTGGCGGTGGACGCGCAGGACGCGGAGATCGTGCGGTGCACGGTGGACCTGGCGCACTCCCTGGGGCTGCTGGTCGTCGCCGAGGGCGTGGAGGACGACGAGACCTGGGAACGCCTGCGGGACCTGGGCTGCGACGCCGTCCAGGGCTGGCTGGTCGCCGCCGCCATGCCTCCCCAGGAGGCGACGGCCTGGCTGCTGGCGCGCGGCGAACGCGGCTGGCGCCGCCCGGCCGACATCACGGCGGAACTCGCCGCCGCGGCCGCCGCCGAAACCCCTACCAGCGCTCCCTGACGGAGTCCGCCCGGGCCCCCGGACCGTCGCCGGGCGGTCCGCGCCGACCCGGGGACGGGAATGTGATGCGATTCCGGGCGGTGGCGCCCTCTAGGATTGGGCGTACGCCCAGAACTCCAACCCCAGAGGATCGCTGCATGCCTGGCATCACGCGCGAGGAGGTCGTCCACCTCGCTCGGCTGGCACGTCTGGAGCTGTCCGGCGAAGAGCTCGACCACTTCGCAGGACAGCTCGACGACATCATCGGCGCGGTCGCCCGCGTTTCCGAGGTCGCCGACCAAGACGTCCCGCCGACCTCCCACCCGCTGCCGCTGACGAACGTCATGCGCGCGGACGAGGTCCGTCCGTCGCTCACCCCCGAGCAGGCGCTTTCCGGCGCTCCCGCCCAGGAGCAGCAGCGTTTCAAGGTGCCGCAGATCCTGGGGGAGGACTAACAGTCATGATCGACATCATCAAGCTCACGGCCGCGCAGACCGCCGAGAAGATCGCCTCCGGCGAGCTCACGGCCGTCGAGGTCACCGAGGCCCACCTGGCCCGGATCGAGGCGACCGACGAGAAGGTCCACGCCTTCCTGCACGTCGACCGCGAGGGCGCCCTCGCGCAGGCCCGCGCCGTCGACGCCAAGAAGGCCGCCGGCGAGGCGCTCGGCCCGCTGGCCGGCGTCCCGCTCGCGCTCAAGGACATCTTCACCACCGTCGGTGTCCCGACCACCGTCGGTTCGAAGATCCTCGAAGGCTGGATCCCGCCGTACGACGCCACCCTGACGCGCAAGCTGAAGGAAGCCGACGTCGTCATCCTCGGCAAGACCAACATGGACGAGTTCGCCATGGGGTCCTCCACGGAGAACAGCGCCTACGGCCCCACCGGCAACCCCTGGGACCTCACCCGGATCCCCGGCGGCTCCGGCGGCGGCAGCGCCGCGGCCCTCGCCGCGTTCCAGGCCCCGCTCGCCATCGGCACGGACACCGGCGGTTCCATCCGCCAGCCCGCCGCCGTCACCGGCACCGTCGGTGTCAAGCCCACCTACGGCGGCGTCTCCCGCTACGGCATGGTGGCCTTCTCCTCCTCCCTGGACCAGGGCGGGCCCTGCGCCCGTACGGTCCTGGACGCGGCGCTGCTCCACGAGGTCATCGCCGGCCACGACCCGCTCGACTCCACCTCCATCGACGCCCCGGTCCCGCCGGTCGTCGAGGCGGCCCGCAACGGCTCCGTCGCCGGCATGCGCGTCGGTGTGGTCAAGCAGTTCGCCGGTGAGGGCTACCAGGCCGGCGTCGTCCAGCGCTTCAACGAGTCGGTGGAGCTCCTCAAGGAGCTCGGCGCCGAGATCGTCGAGCTGGACTGCCCGTCGTTCGACCTCGCGATGGCCGCGTACTACCTGATCGCGCCGTCCGAGTGCTCCTCGAACCTCGCCCGCTTCGACGCCATGCGCTACGGCCTGCGCGTCGGCGACGACGGCACCAGGTCCGCCGAGGACGTCACCGCCCTGACCCGCGAGGCCGGCTTCGGCGACGAGGTCAAGCGCCGCGTCATCCTCGGCACGTACGCGCTCAGCTCCGGCTACTACGACGCGTACTACGGCTCCGCCCAGAAGGTCCGCACGCTCATCACGAAGGACTTCGAGAAGTCCTTCGAGCAGGTCGACGTGATCGTCTCCCCGACGACCCCGACCACCGCCTTCGCCATCGGTGAGCGCACCGACGACCCGCTGGCGATGTACCTCGCGGACCTGTGCACCATCCCGACCAACCTGGCCGGCAACTCCGCCATGTCGCTCCCCTGCGGCCTGGCACCGGAGGACGGTCTCCCGGTCGGACTGCAGATCATCGCCCCCGCGATGAAGGACGACCGGCTCTACAAGGTCGGTGCCGCCGTCGAGGCCGCCTTCGTCGAGCGCTGGGGGCACCCGCTGCTTGAGGAGGCACCGTCGCTGTGAGTTCAAGTGCGCTGTCCAAGGCCAAGGGCTTCAAGAAGTCCAAGTCCGGTACGTACCTGTCGATCGGCACCACCGCGTTCGGTGCCATCAGCGTGATCAAGCAGGCCAGGAAGGCCCGCTCCGAGCACGACACGCTGAAGCTGGTCGACGCCGTCGTGTCCGCCGCCGCCATCGTCACCGGTCTCGCGATCCTGTACCGCGAGCTGAAGCGCCTGGGCGACGACGACGTCCTGCTGGGCTGAGAGGGAAGTTTCACCGTGACCACCTTCACCGAACTGCTGTCGTACGAAGACGCCCTCGCGTCGTACGACCCCGTCATGGGCCTCGAAGTCCATGTCGAGCTCGGCACCAAGACCAAGATGTTCTGCGGCTGCTCGACCGAGCTGGGCGCCGAGCCCAACTCGCAGACCTGCCCCACCTGCCTCGGTCTGCCCGGCTCGCTCCCGGTCGTCAACGCGATCGGCGTCGAGTCGGCCATCAAGATCGGTCTCGCGCTGAACTGCGAGATCGCCGAGTGGTGCCGCTTCGCCCGGAAGAACTACTTCTACCCGGACATGCCGAAGAACTTCCAGACCTCCCAGTACGACGAGCCGATCGCCTTCAACGGCTTCCTCGACGTACAGCTGGAGGACGGCGAGATCTTCCGCGTGGAGATCGAGCGCGCCCACATGGAGGAGGACACCGGCAAGTCGCTGCACGTCGGTGGTGCCACCGGCCGCATCCACGGCGCGTCGCACTCCCTGCTGGACTACAACCGCGCCGGTATCCCGCTCATCGAGATCGTCACCAAGCCGATCGAGGGCGCGGGCGAGCGCGCCCCCGAGGTCGCCAAGGCGTACGTGGCCGAGCTGCGCGAGGTCATCAAGGCGCTCGGCGTCTCCGAGGCCCGCATGGACAAGGGCCAGATGCGCTGCGACGTGAACCTGTCGCTGCGCCCGACCCCCGAGTCCGAGTTCGGCACCCGCAGCGAGACGAAGAACGTCAACTCGCTGCGCTCCGTCGAGCGTGCGGCGCGCTTCGAGATCCAGCGCCACGCGGCCGTGCTGTCGTCCGGCGGCACCATCGTGCAGGAGACCCGGCACTTCCACGAGGAGGACGGCTCCACCACGGCCGGCCGCATCAAGGACAACGCCGAGGACTACCGGTACTTCCCGGAGCCC
Source organism: Streptomyces sp. M-16 (assembly GCF_052114405.1). Lineage (NCBI taxonomy): Bacteria > Bacillati > Actinomycetota > Actinomycetes > Kitasatosporales > Streptomycetaceae > Streptomyces > Streptomyces sp. M-16. The sequence goes on from NZ_JBFRER010000010.1 coordinate 80,381, forward strand.
GACCTCGTCCCCGTCGCCCCGGCCCGTGACTGGGTCGAGGAGCTGCGCGGCGGCCTGCCCGAGATGCCGCGCGTGCGCCGCAACCGGCTCCGCGAGGAGTGGGGCGTCAGCGAGCACGACATGCAGTCCATCCTCAACGCGGGCGCGGTCGACTCCATCGTCGCCACCATCGAGGCGGGCGCCGACTCGGCCGCCGCGCGCAAGTGGTGGATGGGCGAGCTGGCCCGCAACGCCAACGAGCAGGGCGTCGTCGTCGACGAGCTGCCGATCACCCCGGCCCAGGTGGCCCGGGTCGCGGCCCTGGTCGCGGCCGGCGACCTGAACGACAAGCTGGCCCGTCAGGTCATCGAGGGCGTCCTCGCCGGCGAGGGCACCCCGGACGAGGTCGTCGAGAAGCGCGGCCTGAAGGTCGTCTCGGACGAGGGCGCGCTCGGCGCGGCCGTGGACGAGGCCATCGCGGGCAACGCGGCCATCGCCGACAAGATCCGTGGCGGCAAGATCGCAGCCGTCGGCGCCCTGGTCGGCGCGGTCATGAAGACCACCCGCGGCCAGGCCGACGCGGCCCGCGTCAAGGAGCTCATCCTGGAGCGCCTGGGCGTCTCCGAGGGCTGAGCCCCCGGATCGCTTCACGGGGCAGTGGCCCGCACCGGATTCCGGTGCGGGCCACTGCGCTTTTCCGCCGACGCACCGGGGCCGGCCGGGCTGCCCGCGGTGCACGCCGCAGTCCATCCGTCGCCGCGCGAGGCGGGCGTCCGTGGAGGCGGCTCGCGGTACGACGTCCGGATCGAGCACCATGACGTACGGGTCCTGCCGGTCTGGCGGTCGGCGGGCGGTGGGGCCGAGACGGCGTACGGGGGGATGCGGGTGGAGATCGGTGCGATGGTCATCGCGGTCGCGGGTGTGGCCGGGACCCTCGGCGGGGCGCTGCTCACGCAGCGGGGCTCGGAGCGGGCGAAGCGCCGGGAGATAGAACTCGTACGCGGGCACGAGGAGGTGCGCGAAAGTCTGACGCTGCGGCGCGGCTGTTACGCGACCCTCAACCGGGACGCCCGGCAGTTCACCACCGCCCTCAACCGCCACCTGCACGTGATGCGGGATCGCGGCGTCGAGGACGCGGACCGGGACGCGCTCGAAGCGGCGAAGTCCGCGCACCGGGACAGCTACTCCGAAGCGCAGATGATCGCCCCGGACGCGGTGCTGGAGCGCGCGTCCGCCGTCAACCGGGCCCTGAACGCCGTCTACGGGCAGGTCAAGCGCCTGGAGCGGGAGGCCCCGGAGGCGGGCGAGACGATGGCGACGGTCTCCCGGGCCCAACACGACCTCTGGGAGCTGACCCGCGAGATGCGCGCAGCCATGCGCGCCGACGTCGGGGTCTCCTCCGGCTGAAGGCCCCTGGGGGAGGCCGGCCGGTGGAGCCGGACTTCGGGGCGATCCCCTCCAGCGGGACCTGGCCGACGCCGTGCCGGGCGCGCGGTACGTGGGACCGCCCACCGGGCACCTCCCCTGCGCCGAGCGCCCGGCCCCATGGGCCTCGCCGGTCAAGGGGTTCCTAGCGAGCAGCCCGCGGGCTGAGGAAGGCGAGACGGGCGGGCTTGGCCGGCAGGTGGACCTCGGGGAGGTCGATCTCCGGGAGCTCCACCTCCGGACCGAGCACGAAGCCGGAGCGCTCCAGCAGGGAGATGGCCTTGGCGTTGCGGGCGTCCGGCTCGGCGACCACCCGGCGGGCGCCCGTGTCGGAGAACAGGTAGGCGATGAAGGTCGTGATCAGGGTTCCCGTGAAGCCGTGCCGGGCCGTGCCGCCGTTCGGCCCGATCAGCAGGTGCACGCCGACGTCCCCGGGCCGGACCTCGTAGCACTCGCTGACCCGGTCCTCGGCGCAGTCGTACGTCTGGAACAGCGCCACCGGCTCCCCGTCGAGGCCGACGATGAAGGCGTGGTGCGTGGTGCGGCGGTCGACGTCCTCGTAGATCTCCTGGACCAGCTCGCGGTCGGCCCCGCCCATGCCCCAGAAGCGGGCGCGCTCCTCTGTGACCCAGCTGTGGATCAGCGCGGAATCGGCGGCGGGGTCGACGGGGGTGATGGTGACCGTCCCGAAGCCCTCGACGGGGTGGGTGTGGACGGGGGTGCGGGTGGAAGCGGTGGTCATGCGGACTCTTCCTTGGTGAGCAGGGCCCAGTCGGTGACGACGGGGACGAGGGCGCAGTCGGCCCAGAGCGGGAGCTGGTCGCGGTGGTGGGGGGAGCCGGTGACGCCGTCCGCGCCCAGCGGGACTGCCCAGAGGCTGTTCCGGCGGTCGGCCAGGTCCCAGACGTAGCGGGCGGCCGAGGCGCGGGCGGTGCGGTCGGTGAACCCGGGGACGGAGGAGGTGGCGTTGACGCAGTCGTGGTCACCGCCGAGGCCGGGCCACTGTGCCTGCGGGTCGGGGACCGCCTGCCACGGGGCGAGGACGTGCACCCGGGACCAGGGGGCGTCGGGGAGGTCCGCGGCGGCCGTCTCCTCCAGGGCGGCCCGGACGTGCGCCGCCCGGTCCAGGGCGGGCAGGAGGGAGGTGGTGAGCAGGCCTTCCAGGGCGTAGCCGACGCGCGGGACCAGGTACAGCCACGGGTGGAACACGTCGGGGCCGGCCGGGGCCCCGGCCAGGCCCTCGAAGACCGGGTCCGCCGCGAGGCGGCGTACGGTCGCCGTGCGCAGGGCCGAGAAGACGGTGGCGTCGGTGCTGTCGGCCTCCATGTGCCGGTCCCACGCGAGCAGTCGGGCCCGGAGCTCGTCGGCGGCGGGGGAGAGGCCGTCGAGCGCGGGAAGCAGGTCGAGCAGGGGCGCCGCCGACGCGAGGTGCGTGTCCCCGTGTACGTCGGCCATGGCGCCGGGCGTCCAGTCCGCCGAGCCGCTGAGCAGCGCGCGGATGCGGTTGGCGCGGTGCGGGGGCGCGAACTCCACGCCGAGGGGGGAGGCGATGCCGCGCGCGTTCGCCATGACGGCGAAGCCCTGCACCGGCTCGGCGGGGGTGGGCGTCCAGCCCCGCCAGGCGTGCCGCGGCTCCCAGGCGGGCACCGGGCGGAGCCGGTTGGCGGGGTCGCGCAGCGGGACGGCACCCGCGACGCGGTGCAGGAGGCCGCCCTCCGTGTCGGCGGCGTGGACGACGTTGACGGGCTCGGCCCAGCCGTCGAGGGCACGGTCGACGTCGGCGACGGTGCGGGCGCGGAGCAGCGCGGGGAGGGCGGCGAAGCCGAGGTCCGCGCGGACGCGGGGCGGGTAGCGGAGGGAGAGGGTCTGGGGGGCGCCGGCGGTGTCCGGGGTGTCTGCGGCGTCGGCGGGGCCGGTGGTGTCGGCGGTGTCCGGGGCGTCCGGGCGGATGATCACCGGGCCGCGGCGGGTCTCCAGGACCTCGACCTCCACGTCCGGTCCCCCGGCCACGGTGACCGTCTCCGTGTGCCGGGCCACCGGCTCCCAGGTGCCGTCCGGGCCCAGGGCCTCCACCCCGACCCCGTCGGCCGCGGTCCTGAGCCGCTCGACGTAGAGGTCCTGGTAGTCGGCCATGGCGTTGGTGATCGCCCAGGCGACGCCGCCCGTGTGTCCGAAGTGGCCGAGCCCGGGGACGCCGGGGACCGCCAGGCCGAGGACGTCGTACTCGGGGCAGGCCAGGCGTATCTGCTGGTAGACGCCGGGGTCCTCGATGAACCGGTGCGGGTCGCCGGCGATGATCGCGGCGCCGGTGGCGGTCCGCCCGCCCGGGACCAGCCACCCGTTGCTGCCCGCGGTGCCCGGTCCGTCCGTCGCGAAGAGGGTGGTGGCCCCGTGGCCCAGGACGCGGGCCACGCGCTCGCGCCAGAGCTTGGTGGCGAAGCCCGCGAAGAGGATGTGGGTGCCGATCCAGATCGAGAGCGGGACCCAGGGCTCCCAGGGGGTGGGGGTGTGGCCGGTGCGCGCGAACCGGTCGTCGCGGGCGGCGCCTTCGGCGAGGCCGGCGTTGACCCCGTCGACGTAGGCGCGCACCCAGGCCGCGGTGTCGGGGTCGAGGGCCTCGTGGCAGCGTCGGGCGGTGTCGTCGAGGCGGGCCTGGCGGGCGAAGCGGTCCCAGGCGACGCACTCGGGCCCGAGGAACGCGGCGCTGGAGCCCTGGGCGCGGTGCCGCTCGACCTCCAGCTGCCAGGCCCGGTCCACGGCCGTGACGCGGCCCTGGGCGAAGGAGAGCCGGAGGGGGTCGGACGCGTGGAGGTGGGGGATGCCCCAGCTGTCGCGGTAGACCTCGTAGGCCTCGGTAGTCACACTGCTCACACTCTTCCCCAAGCGTCTTAGGTTAGGCTGCCCTAACTATAAGGGTGTGGGGGGGGAGGAGGACATGGCGGTCGGCAAGGGTTCGGGAGGGGTCATGGTCCTCAAGCACATGAGGGGCAGGACTTCACCTTCACAGTGACCGGGGCGGAGGAGGTCGCCGAGCACGTCCGCCGGGTCCACTTCACCGGCGGCCGTCGGGGGCTCCGCGCACCCCACGACGTGCGTCCGCGCCTGGTTCGGGGGCGGCGGCAGGCCGCACCAGCGGGCCTGAACCCTGGGCGACCCCGATCCGGCCGCCGGGAGCTCCGCCTTGAGTTCGCCCTGCACGACGGTCTCGCCGGCCGGTGGGCGCGCGGGACCCGGCCCGGTGGCACCCTCGAAGCCACCGTCCAGGCGCGGGCTTCGACGCACCGGTCCCCGCTCCGGAGCGGCTGCTCACGATCGGGGACCCGGCCTCCCGGCCGGCGGGCAACTCCCTGCTGGACGCGTACCCGCGGACCCCGGCCGCCGTCCGGTTCGAGACGCGGCACCCGTCGGACGCGGAGCCGCCCGTACGGGCCGGCGCGGCCCCACGGGACGTCCGGCGGGTGCCGCGCGCCGGCCCGGCCCGGGGCGGCCGGGTCCGGGCCGAGCTGCCGGAGTCGCTCGGTTCGGACCCGGCGCCGGTGTACGTCAGGCCGGCCTGCGGCACCACCACCATCCGCGCCCTGACGGCGTACCCGCGCAAGCACCTCGCCCTGCTGAAGCGCCGCGTGCAGGGACTGGGCTACTGGCGTCCGGCCTGAGCGCCCGCGCCCCGGGCGTTCACGTCCCCGGCGTTCACGCCCCGACGGTGCCGTCGATGGCTTCGCGGAGGAAGTCCGCGTGGCCGTTGTGGCGGGCGTACTCGTGGATCATGTGCAGCATCACCAGCCGGAGCGAGGCGTCCGCCTCCCACTTCGCGACGTGCACCGTCACGTCCAGGGACGCGGCGGCGGCCTCGACGGCGCGGGAGTGCTCGACCTCCGCCTCCCACGCGGCGAACGCCTCGGCGCGGGTCGAGCCGGAGGCGTCGTAGGCGGCCTGGAAGTCGTGCTCCTCGGACCACAGGTGCGGGACGACCGCCCCGCCGATCGTGCGGCGGAACCACTGCCGCTCCACCTCCGCCATGTGCCGGACGAGACCGAGCAGCGAAAGGGTGGACGGCGGGGAGGCCGGGCGGCGCAGCTCCTCGTCCGTGAGGCCCTCGCACTTCCAGGCGAGGGTGGCCCGGTGGAAGTCGAGGTACGCGCGCAGCGTCTCGCGTTCGTTGCCGGTCAGGGGAGGTCCTATGCGTTCCATGCGCCCGATCCTGCCCCCTCGGCCCCACCGGGGAAAGGGAGTTCCGGCCATGTGCGTCCGTCGTGGGCCCCGGCCGGGACGGTCCGGGACCTCCGCGACGCTTCCCCACCGTCACCCCGGTCCCCCGTCAGCGCCGCCGGATGTACGGGGTCGTCACGCCCAGGACCCCGAAGCCCAGCCGCTCCAGGATCGGGCGGCTGTCGTCCGAGGCGTCCACCTGGAGGTACGGGATGCCGCGGGCCGCCGCGACGCGGGCGCGGTGGGCCACCAACAGGCGGTAGATGCCCCGCCCGCGCCACTGCGGGTCGGTCCCGCCGCCCCACAGGCCGGCGAAGGAGCAGCCGGGCCGCATCTCCATGCGGGCCGCGCTGACCGGAACGTCGCCGGCCATCGCGAGGACGGCCTCGATCGTGTCCGGCTCGTCCCGCAGCAGACTCAGCATCTGCTCCCGGATCCGCGGCCGCTCCCTACCGAAGGCCCGCCGGTGGACCTCCATCATCAGGTCCACACCGGCCTCGTCCGTGACCACGCGCAGGGTGATCCCCTCCGGCGGATCCACCGACAGCGCGGCGAGCTCGGCGGACCGGCCCACCAGCAGGGTCTCCGGCGGTTCCGGCACGAACCCCGCCGCCCGCAGCCGCTCCCCCAGGTCGGCGGGCCGGTCGTGGGAGTAGAGCTTCCACTCGAACTCCTCGTCGCCCCCGGCGTCGGCGTGCGCCCCGAAGTGCGCCACCTGCGCCGCGATCTCCGCGTCCGCCGTGTCCGCGTCGAGGTCCGACCACAGCACGCCGTTCCAGCCGAGCCCCGGCACGGTCTGCCGGACGACCGCCCCCACCCGTTCCACCCGCGCGTTCGCGGCGTCGGGCACGGCGTCGCGCCGCATCTGCGCGTCGTACCGGTCGCGCACCTTCAGCAGTTCGTCACGATCCATCGTCATCGGGCCAGCTCACCAGCTGTCGGCCCGCTTCCACAACTGCAATAGCCTCGGCCCGTGAACGACGAATCCACGATCTACACCGGCAAGGCCGCGCCCGACGCCGCCGCCGACCGGGGCTGGCTCCTCGGTCACTTCAAGGAGCACGGCGACCCCCGCCACAGCGAGGACGTCGAGATCAAGTGGGGCGTCCACCCCGAGGGCGAGGAACGCGCCCGGTGGGTCACCGGTGAACACCGCACCGCGCTCCAGGTCCTCATCAGCGGCCGGTTCCGGCTGGAGTTCCCGGGCCGGACCGTGGTCCTCGCCGAGCAGGGGGACTACGTGCTCTGGGGGCGCGGGGTCGACCACTCCTGGTACGCCGAGGAGGACACGGTGGTCCTCACCGTGCGCTGGCCCTCCGTCCCCGGCTACCGCGCCGACCCGCCTTCCGTCCCGCCCACCCCCTGACCGAGGTCCCCGTCCTCGTGCGGGCCTGTGACGATGCACACGAACTGCGCCAACGATCACCGAACGCTGAGATCGTGGCGTTTTGAGGTGTAAAAGCCACCCCGCCTTTTCATAAATTCAGCAGTTCACGAGTTCAAGCGTTCTTTGCGTCGGGCCGCCTCCCGCTGAAGATCCGAACCACCAGGGAGCACGTCCGTTGGCAGCAATCGCACGGTGGTGCATGCGGCACCGACTGGTCACCGTCCTGATCTGGCTGCTCGCCCTCGGCGCCACCGCCGCCGCGGCCGGCGCGGCCGGAACCGCGTTCTCCAACGACTACGAGGTTCCCGGCACGGAGTCGGCGAAGGCCAACGCCCTCCTGCGGGAGGGTTTCCACGGCCAGGGCGGCGACACCGACACCATCGTGTGGCGGACCCCGGACCACCAGAACGCGCGGACCCCGGACGTCGAACGGCGCATGAACCGGGCCCTGGACGCCGTCGCCGCCCTGCCCGGCGTCGGATCGGTCGTCGGACCCTACGGGCCGGGCCCCGCCGGAGCCGCGCAGATCAGCCCCGACGGCCGCACCGCCTACGCCGTCGTCACCTTCGACCGGCCGGCCGACTCCGTACCCCGCTCCCAGGCCAAGGCGGTCGTGGACACGGTCCGCGACCCGGCCACCCGGGCCGACGGACTCCAGGTCGAACTCGGCGGCCGCGCGATAGGGCTGACCGAGGCGCCCGGCGCCCACCTCGCCGAGGCCATCGGCGTCGTCATCGCCGCCGTGGTCCTCTTCCTCGCCTTCGGCTCCCTGGCCGCGAGCCTGCTGCCCATCGCGACCGCCCTGGTGAGCGTCGGCAGCGCCTACTTCGGGATCACTCTCCTCGGGCACGCCATGCCCGTCGCCGACTTCGCGCCGATGCTGGGCACGCTCGTCGGCCTCGGCGTGGGCATCGACTACGCCCTGTTCATCGTCACGCGGCACCGCAAGGGGCTGGCCCGTGGGCTCACCGTCGCCGAGGCCGCCGAGAACGCCGTCGCCACCACGGGCCGCGCCGTCGTCTTCGCCGGGGCCACCGTCTGCATAGCTCTGCTCGGCATGCTGGTGCTGCGGCTGAACTTCCTCGACGGCGTCGCGCTGGCCGCCTCCCTCACCGTGGTCCTCACGGTGGCGGCCTCCGTCACCCTGCTGCCCGCCCTCCTCTCGTACATCGGCCCCCGGGCCCTCTCGCGCCGCGAACGCCGCAAGCTCGCCGCCGACGGCCCCCGCCCGGAGTCGCCCACCGGATTCGCCGCCCGCTGGTCCGCCTTCGTGGAGCGCCACCCCAAGCCGCTCGGCCTGCTCGCCACGCTGGTCATGCTGGTGCTGGCGCTGCCCACCCTCTCGCTCCACCTCGGCACCTCCGACCAGGGCAACAATCCGGCCGGATCCACCACCCGCAAGGCGTACGACCTGCTGGCCGAGGGGTTCGGGCCCGGCACGAACGGCCCGCTCGCGGTCGTCGCCCGCCTCGACGGGGCCGGCGACCACGTCGCCGTCGACCGGCTGACCGAGGCCCTGCGCGCCACCGGGAACGTCGCCTCCGCCGGTCCCGCCGTCTTCAACCGCAGCGGCGACACCGCCGTCCTGACGGTCGTACCTCGGTCCGCGCCGCAGTCCAGGGCCACGAGCGAGCTGGTCGACACCCTGCGCCGGGACGTCATCCCGCGCGCCGGGCAGGGCAGCACCATGGAGGCCCACGTCGGAGGGGTGACGGCCGGCTACGACGACTTCGCGGAGGTGATCGTCGGGAAGCTGCCCCTCTTCGTCGGGGTGGTCATCACCCTGGGCTGCCTGCTCCTGCTGCTGGCCTTCCGTTCCCTCGGCATCCCGCTCAAGGCGGCCGCCATGAACGTCGCGGCCGTCGCCTCCTCCTTCGGCGTGGTCGTCGTGATCTTCCAATGGGGCTGGGGGAGCGAGCTGCTGGGCCTCGGCAGCGCCGGCCCGATCGAGCCCTTCCTCCCGGTGATCATGGTGTCCGTGCTGTTCGGGCTCTCCATGGACTACCAGGTGTTCCTGGTCAGCCGGATGTACGAGGAATGGCTGGAGACCGGTGACAACCGACGGGCCGTCCGGGTGGGACTCGCCGAGACCAGCCGGGTGATCAACTCCGCGGCCGTCATCATGATCTCCGTCTTCCTGGCGTTCGTGCTCAGCGGCGACCGCCTCATCGCGATGTTCGGCATCGCCCTCGCCGCCGCCGTGGCGCTCGACGCCTTCGTCCTGCGCACCCTGCTCGTCCCCGCCCTCATGCACCTGCTCGGCGGGGCGAACTGGTGGATACCCCGCTGGCTGGACCGCCGGCTGCCCCGCATCAGCATCGAACCCCCGGAGTGCCGCCCCCGTGCGACACTTCCGACGCAGCGGCCGGACGCGGACCACGCGCCCTCGGCCCCCCTGTCCCGCTGACCGGTTACGAGCCGCAAGGAAGCACGCATGTTCGCGATAGACCTCGCCGACGACGCCCAGCTGTTCCCGCTGGAGATCTGGCATGCCGAGGAGTTCCTGGCCCACATCGACCGCGGCCGCGAGTTCATCGGCCGGTACGTCGGCTTCCCGGACCGCGCCACCGACCTCGAATCCGCCCGCCGCCTGCTCGGCTCGAACGCGGAGTCCGCGGCCGCCGAYGGACGCCGCCTGTACGGCATCCGCGTGGACGGCACCCTCGTCGGCGGGGTCCTCTTCCCGAACTTCGACGCCGCCTCCGGCAACTGCGAGGTCGGCTGCTGGATGGAGCCCGCCGGGGCCGGCCGCGGTCTGGTCACCAAGGCCTGCCGGGTCCTGATCGACTGGGCCGTGCGGGAGCGCGGCATGCACCGCGTGGAGTGGCACGTCGCCTCCGGCAACAAGAAGAGCATCGCGGTCGCCGAGCGCCTCGGCATGACCCGCGAGGGCGTCATGCGGCAGAGCCACCTCCACCGCGGGGTCCGGCAGGACATCGAGGTCTGGTCGCTCCTGGCCCACGAATGGACCGGTACCCCCGCGGTGTAGCCACCGGGGTTGCGGGCGTCTCACCGAGCCCGCGGCCCGCCGGCCGCCCCACCCCGTGAGCCCTCTCAGGAACCTCTCAGAAACGCCGCCTACGGTGCCCGCCATGGACACCACGAAGACCCTCGCCCCGACCGTCGCCGAGACGGACGCCGCCGAGGAGCAGGCGGCGCCGGACACCGCGGCCGCCACCACCGCGGCCGACGAGGCCGCCCCCGCCGACGCGACCACCGGGTCCGCCGCACGGGACGCCGCCGAGGGCGAAGCCGCGACCGCTGCCGAGGCCCCCGGGGACGCGGACGAGGAGTTCGACGAGGACGGGGCGGACCGGGAGGACGGGGAGGACTCCGGGCACGGCTCCGGAGTCGGCGCCGCGGCCTCCGCCATCGTCGCCGCCGGCCTCGGGCTCGTCGCCCTCAGCGGCAGCTGGGTGTCGCGCGTGATCGCCGAACGCCAGACGCTCATCGGCCAGATCGAGTCGGTCAACGCGACCACCGCCAAGGAGAAGATCGCCGCCCTGTACGGCGATGCCTGGCACATGACCGCCCTCGTCAACGGTGTCCTGTCCACCCTCGCCCTCCTCCTCGCCGCCTTCGTCCTCGCCCGCCCCGCCTTCGGCACCCCCGGCCGGGTGCTGCCGGTGTGGGTCCGCTCCGTCTCCTGGGCCGCCGTCGCCCTCGGCGTCCTCGGCGTCCTGGTCTTCGGCCTCATGTACTTCGACCTCCTCGTGGCCCTCCCGACGGCCGCCCAGTAGGCACCGCCTTACGCCCGCTCCACTCCCTCTCAGGCCGGACCTAAGTCCCTCCGGGGATCCTGGGTCCGGTACTAAGGCCCCCCGCACCGCAGAGATGCGGCATGAGCCCCATGCGGCGGACCCCTCTGGGAAGCGAATCTTGGATCACACCGAACGAGGTGCCGGAGAAACGCGACAAGGGAGTACGAGATGTTCGAGTACGAGATGGCCACCGCCCGCCGCGCCGACCTCATCCGCGAGGCCGACCGCTTCCGGATGGTCCAGCTGGCCAAGCAGGCCGACCGCGCCTCTCGCGGCCAGGAATCCGAAAGGTCGGCGAGGGTACACCGCAGCCTCTTCACCCGCGCCGCGTAAACAGCGTCGCGGAACAGGCGAGCTGACGCGTGATGAGAAGCGCAGCGATAAGCAGTGCCGCCGACCCGCACCTCTGTGCGATCCTCGGCGGTGTGGAAACCAGATCCGTCAGCCCGGTGTTCGTCGGCCGAGCCGACGAACTGGCCGCACTCGTAGACGCCCTGACCCGCGCCGCCGAACAGGAGCCGCAGGCCCTGCTCATCGGCGGAGAGGCCGGGGTCGGCAAGACCCGGCTGACCGAGGAGTTCCTCGGTGAGGCCGCCCGCCGCGGAGCCGTGGTGGCGGTCGGAGGCTGTGTGGAGATCGGGGCGGAGGGACTTCCCTTCGCCCCGTTTTCGACTGCCCTGCGCACCCTGCTCCGCCAGCTGCCCGACGAACTCGCCGCCGCGGCCGCCGGCCAGGAGGACGAACTCGCCCGGATCCTCCCCGAACTCGGCGAGACCCCCCGCGGCCCGCACGACGAGGAGAGCACCGCCCGGCTCTTCGAGCTGACGGCCAGGATGCTGGAACGCCTCGCCGCCCACCGCACCGTCGTCCTCGTCCTGGAAGACCTCCACTGGGCCGACACCTCCACCCGGCACCTGCTCGCCTACCTCCTGCGCACCCTCGGCAGCGGCCGCCTCGTCCTCGTCGCCACCTACCGGGCCGACGACATCCACCGCCGCCACCCGCTGCGCCCCCTCCTCGCCGAACTCGACCGGCTGCGCACCGTCCAGCGCATCGAACTGCGCCGCTTCAACCGGGCCGAGGTCCGCCGCCAGCTCGCCGGGATCCTCGCCACCCAGCCCGAAGAGAGCTTCGTGGACTCCGTCTTCGACCGCTCCGACGGCAACGCCTTCTTCGTCGAGGAACTCGTCGCCTCCCGCGAGAGCGGCTGCCGCACCGGGCTCACCGAATCCCTGCGCGACCTGCTGCTCGTCCGCGTCGAAGTCCTCCCCGACGCCGCCCAGCGCGTGGTGCGCGTCGTCGCCGAGGGCGGCTCCACCGTCGAGTACGCCCTGCTGCGCGCCGTGGTCCAGCTCGGCGAGGACGAACTGATCGAGGCCCTGCGGGCGGCCGTCGGCGCCAACATCCTCCTCGCCACCTCCGACGGCGACGGCTACCGCTTCCGCCACTCCCTCGTCCGCGAGGCCGTCAGCGACGACCTGCTCCCCGGTGAGCGCGCCCGCGTCAACCGGCGCTACGCCGAGGCCATGGAGGCCGATGAGAGCCTGGTGCGCGCCGAGGAGCGGGTCATCCGGCTGGCCAACTACTGGTACGCGGCGAACAGCCCGGCCAAGGCCCTGCCCGCCGTCCTCGCCGCCTCCGTCGCCGCCCGCCGCCGGCACGCCTACTCCGAGCAGCTCAGCCTGCTGGAGCGAGCCATGGAACTGTGGGAAAGCACCCCCGAAGAGGTCCGGGAGGAACTGCGCCCCGCGGACTACACCGACGTGTACCCGCCCTGCGGCTGCGACCCGGAGACCACCCCGCTCCAGCGCCTCGACCTGTTCGCCGAGGCCACCGTCGCCGCCCGGTTCGGCGGCGAACGCGAACGCGCCCTGAAACTCGTCAAGCTCGCCCTGCGGATCCTCGACGAGGACGGCTCCGACCCGCTGCGGGCCGCCTGGTTCTGGACCGAGCGCTCCCGGCTGGTGGCCAACCTCGCCCGGGGCGACGGCTGGGAGGAGATCGCCAGGGCGCAGGAACTGGTCAAGGGGCTGCCCCCGTCCCAGGTGCACGCCGACGTCCTGGTCCGCGCCGCCGGCTGGGGCATGCTCCACAACCCCGGCCCCGCCAACCTCGCCGCCGCCGAACGCGCCGTCGAGTACGCGCGGATGGTCGGGGCCGAGGAGACCGAGCTCAACGCACGGATCACCCACGGCAGCCTGCTCGCCGACTCCGGCGACCCGGACGCCGGACTCGCCGAGATCCACGAAGTCCTGCTCCGTGCCTCGGAACTCGGATTCACCCTGCTCGCAGGTCGTGCTCACATCAACCTCAGCTCTCAACTCGAAGGACTCGGCCGGTCCCGGGAAGCGGTGGAACTGGCCGAACAAGGGATCCGGCTCGTCGCCAAATCCCGGCTCCTGGACACCGAAGCCTGGCTCCGCGGCAACATGGCGGAGAGCCTGTACAGCCTCGGTCGCTGGGACGAGGCCGCCACGGAGGCCCGCCGCACCCTGCGCGACGGCCAGGGCGCACCCCCGCGCGGCACCGCCGCCGCACACCTGGTCCACCTGGCCCTGGCCCGCGGCGAACTGACCGAGGCCGCCCACCAGCTGGCCGCCGCCCACACCCACTTCGGCACCCACGACGCCCAGCCCCAGCACCGGCTGCCGCTCTACCGGCTGGCGATCGGCATCGCCGAGGGCGAAGGCCGGATCGCCGACGTCCGCGCCGAGACCGCCGAGGCCGTCGCCCTCGGGTTCGCGCTCGGCCAGCACCGCTACGCCTGGCCGCTGCTGCTGGCCTCCGCCTCCGCGGAGGCCGACGCCCGCGGCCTGCCCGCCGCCGACGAGGGCCGTGAGGCGGCCCTGACGACGCTCCGCGCCGGAGCCAAGGGCCTGCCCACGCCGGCACCCGTGTGGGCCGCCCACGCGGAGTACCTGCGGGCCGAACTGCTCCGCGCCGAGGACCGCGACACCCTCGCCGACTGGACCGCGGTCGAGGCCGCCGTCCGCCCGCTCCAGCGCCCCTACCTGCTGGCCCGGGCCCGCCACCGCCTCGCCGAGGCGATGCTGGCCTGCGGCACCGACCGGGAGGAGGCCGCCGACCTGCTGCGCGACGCCCACGCTGCCGCCGACCGGCTCGGCGCCCGCCGCCTCCGCGAGGAGCTGGCCCTGCTCGCCCAGCGTGCCCGGCTCCCGCTGACCACCGACGACACCGGCCCGCACCGGCCCGACCGCGACACCGCCGACCCCCTGGAGGCGCTGGGCCTGACCAGCCGCGAGCGCGACGTCCTGCGCCTGGTCGCCACGGGGAGCACCAACCGGCAGATCGCCGAGGAACTCTTCATCTCCCCGAAGACGGCCAGCGTGCACGTCTCGAACATCCTGGCCAAGCTGGGCGTCGCCGGCCGGGGCGAGGCCGCCGCACTCGCCCACAGGCTGCGCCTGTTCACCTCCGTGGAGCCGGTGCCCGCCACCTCGGCGGGCCGCGGCTAGGGCGCGTCCGCGTCCACCTCCGGCCCGTCCTCCCGCGGACGTATGAGCACCCGGCCGGAGTCGAGGTCTATCGGGCCCCGTCCCGGATCGCCGTCACCGACGTCGGTCCGGGACAGCTCCAGTCGTTCACGCTCCTCCTGCGCATGCCGAGAACCCGGGTTGAAGAGCTCCTGGATCGCGTTGAACACCGTGCCCACCGTGCCTTTCCGCCCCCTTCCGGGGGCACTGGGTCACCGCACCGTCAGGGTCAGGATCCTGTCGTCGCCCGCTTCCGGCGACCCGCGCCCGTCCGTCTCGCTCGTGACCAGCAGCAAGCGGTCTCCGCCGAGGGACACCACCGTCCGCAGCCGCCCGTACTTCCCCTGGAGGAAGGCCTCCGGCTCCGCCACGGGCACGGCACCCTTCAGGGGGATCCGCCACAGCCGCTCGCCCTTCAGCGCGGCCATCCACACCGAGCCCTGCGCCCAGGCGATCCCGCTCGGCGAAGCCTCGTCCGGCTTCCACACCGCCACCGGATCCCGGAACCCCGCCCGGCCCGCCTTCCCCTCCACCTCCGGCCAGCCGTAGTTGCCGCCCGGCTCGATCAGGTTCAGCTCGTCCCAGTTGTTCTGGCCGAACTCGGCCGCCCAGAGCCGTTTGTCCTTGTCCCAGGCGAGGCCCTGCACATTGCGGTGCCCGTAGGAGTACACGACGGAATCGGCCTCCGGATTGCCGTGCACCGGCTGTCCGTCCGGGGTCATCCGCAGGATCTTGCCGCCCAGCGACTTCCTGTCCTGGGCCAGCGCCGTGTCCCCGGTCTCGCCGGTCCCCGCGTAGAGCATCCGGTCCGGCCCGAAGGCGATCCGGCCGCCGTTGTGGACGACGCCCCTGGGGATGCCCCGCAGCACCGTGTCGGGTGCGCCCAGCTGCTGCCCCGCCTGCCTCTGCTCGTCGTACCGCATCCGGGCGATGCGGTTGTCGGACTCGGTCGTGAAGTACGCGTACACCAGCCGGTCCGAGGCGAACGTGGGGGACAGGGCCAGGCCCAGCAGCCCACCCTCCCCGCCCGGCGCGACCCCGGGCACCCTCCCGATCTGCGTCACCGCCCCCGTGTCCGTCCGGACCCGGCTGATGGTGCCCTTGTCACGGGAGGCGACCAGCAGGTCCCCGCCCGGCAGCGGGGCCACGCCCCAGGGGGACTCCAGGCCCTTGGCCACCTCCCCCGACACCGTCACCGAGCCCCGGGCGGGAGGTGCCCCCGGGTCCTGA
Source organism: Streptomyces sp. M-16 (assembly GCF_052114405.1). Classification (NCBI taxonomy): domain Bacteria; kingdom Bacillati; phylum Actinomycetota; class Actinomycetes; order Kitasatosporales; family Streptomycetaceae; genus Streptomyces; species Streptomyces sp. M-16. The sequence continues at coordinate 95,866 of NZ_JBFRER010000010.1, forward strand.
GCCGTCCCCGAAGGCCCCGGCGAGGCCGTCCCCGGCGGCGACCCGGGTGGGGAGCCGCCCGCCCCCGTCGGCACACCGCCGGAGGAGGAGCAGCCGGCCGTCAGCAGGACCCCGCACCCCGCCAGCGCGAGCGCCACCGGCACGCCCCGCCGGCGCGGTCCCGATCCGGCGCGGCGCCCCGCACCGGCGCCCCGCGCCCAACCGGCCCCCGACCCCCCGATCCCGCCGTCCGAGGTTCCGTACGCCGAGGTCCCGTACGCCCCGCTCCCGTACGCCCCGCTCCCGTCCCGCCGGTTCCGTCCGTATCGCATGGTCCCGCTCCCTTCCGGTGCGCCGATCCCGCCTTCCATCCCTCTCAACAGGTCCGGCGCATCCGGAAGTTCCACCGCTCGTACACCCGATCGAGTGGTTGTGCGGGATCAGGCCGGGCCGTCCGATCGGCCCGCGCCCCCGCCTCACTCCCAGGCACCCACCGCCGCCGGCAGCGCAGCGATCTCGGCCAGTTCCCCGGCCGTCAGCCGCACCTCCGCCGCCCGGGCGTTCTCCGCGGCCCAGCGCGCCCGCTCCGCCCCCGGCACCGGCACCACGTGCGGCCCCTGCGCCAGCACCCACGCCAGCGCCACCTGCGCCGGCGTGACCTCCGGCCCGTGCCGCAGCGCCACCCGCCGCAGCGCCGCCACCAGCACCTGGTTCGAGGCCATGGCGTGCGCCGTGAACCGGGGATGCCGCGCCCGCACGTCCGCGTCCTCGAACCCCTGCCCGGGCGTCAGCGTCCCCGTCAGGAACCCGCTCCCCAGCGGCATCGCCGCCAGCATCCCCACGCCCCGCGCCGCGCACCACGGCAACAGCTGCCACGCGGCCTCCGGCGACCACACCGACAGCTCCGCCTGCACCGCGGTCACCGGGAACACCTGCTGGACCCGCTCCAACTGCCGCACCGTCGACCGGTAGCCCCGGTCCCCGCGCCGGCCGGCCCCCGGCCCGGCCCCCGCGCCCAGCGCGCAGAACCCGAGCGCCCGCACCTTCCCCGCGCCGACCAGCTCCGCCATGGCGCCCCAGGTCTCCTCCACCGGCACGTCCGGATCCACCCGGTGCAACTGGTACAGGTCTATGACGTCGGTCCGCAGCCGCCGCAGCGAGGCGTCGCACGCCCGGCGCACGTACCCCGGCCGCCCGTCGGCCACCACGTGCTGCTCACCGGCGCGCAGCCCCACCTTGGCGGACACGAAGGCCTCGGCCCGCCGCTCCCGCAGCACCCGTCCCACCACCAGCTCATTGGTGAACGGCCCGTACAGGTCAGCCGTGTCCAGGAGGTTGGCCCCCAGGTCCAGCGCCGTGTGCACCGTCCGCAGCGACTCCTCGCCCCGGCGTCGTGAAGGCGCGTAGGCCCAGCTCATCGGCATGCACCCGAGCCCGATGGCTCCGACCGTCAGCGGCCCGGCCCCGATCGCCCTGCGCTCCACCCCTGCGTCCCCCTCCCGGTACGGACCTCAAAGTAACGGCTTGATCCAGTTCCCTTCGCATAGCCTCGTGATCATGACTGCTGCGACCGGGGACGTCTGGCTCCCCTTCCCCGCCGAGGAGATCGAGGGTCTCCCCACCTCCTTCCGCTACCGACGGTGGGACGGTGAGGAATCGTTCCCGGCCGACCCCGCCGACTGTGTCTTCTACGTCACGCCGTACATGAAGTCCCAAGCCGTCACCCTGCGCCCACTCGCCGGAATGTCCGCCCTGAGGGTCGTCCAGACGCTCACCGCGGGCATCGACCACCTCGCCGGCGGCCTCGACGGCCTGCCCTCCGGAGTCCGGGTCTGCAACGCCCGCGGCGTCCACGAGGCGAGCACCGCGGAGCTCGCCCTCACCCTGACCCTCGCTTCCCTGCGCGGCATCCCCGGCATGGTGCGCGGCCAGGACCGCGAGGAATGGCACGGCGGCTTCTACGGGGCCCTCGCCGACAAGGCCGTCCTGATCGTCGGCTACGGGTCGATCGGCGCGGCCGTCGAGGACCGGCTGATCCCCTTCGAATGCGGGTCCGTCACCCGTGTGGCCCGCTCCGCCCGCGACGCTCCGCACGGCCCGGTACACGCCCTCGCCGACCTGCCCCGCCTGCTGCCGGACGCGGACGTGGTGATCCTCTGCACCCCGCTGACCGAGGACACCCGGGGCCTGGCCGGCGCGGGCTTCCTCGCCCGGATGAAGGACGGGGCCCTGCTCGTGAACGTCGCGCGCGGCCCCGTCGTCGACACCGAGGCCCTCCTGGCGGAACTGCGACCCGGCCGGCTGCGCGCCGCGCTCGACGTCACGGACCCCGAACCGCTGCCGCCGGGCCACCCGCTCTGGCACGCCCCGAACGTCCTGATCACCCCGCACGTGGGCGGCAGCAGCTCGGCGTTCGAACCCAGGGCGAAGCGGCTGGTCGCCCGCCAGCTCACCCGCTTCGCCGCCGGGGAGCCCGTGGACAACACCGTCCTGGTCACGGACTAGATCACGCCGCACACGGTCCGGAACCACCCGTATGCGCGGGGTGTCCACAACGCTCCTGGTGGTGACGGAGAGTAGAGAGCCTATGTCGCTGAGTGACGAAAGTGGTGTATCGTCCGGAACCAGGGGCTGCGCCACGTACGTCTGGCGCTGGGGAGTGATCGGACACTTTGGGGGGCGACGGGCGATGCACGGCCAATGGGCGAAGGATCCGATGCGGCAGAGCCGCCGGAGGCGACGATGGGGCGCGCCGGAACCAGCCGGCGAGGGGGACCGGTGAACCCCCCGGGGGCGGCGCTGCTGACCCGGCCGCCCGTGGCGGGCGGCGGCGGGGGCCTGGCGGCGCAGCTCCTCCTCGCGGTGGTCAGTGGCGGGTACGCCGTGGGAGCCGCCCTCGGCTGGGGGTCCGAAGAACTCGCCAAGGTCATGGGCGACTTCGGCCTCAGTACCGCCGGGTTACTGGCCGCCGTCTCCTGCTACCACTACGCCAGGACGATCGACCGGCGTGAGCGCCCTGCCTGGCTGATGTTCGCGTTCTCCTCGCTCATGGGGGCCCTCGGGAACGCCGTCTGGGGCTGGTACGAGGTCATCCTCGGCCAGAAGGTCCCCGAGCCCTCGCTCGCCGACTTCGCCTTCCTCTGCTTCGCCCCGCCGGCCATCGTGGGCCTGCTCGTCCTCGCCAAACGCCCCGTCACCCGGGCCGGCTGGGTCTGCCTCGGACTCGACTCCTGGCTCATCGGCGGCTCGCTCCTGACCCTCTCGTGGAGCCTGGCCCTCGCCAACGCCGCGCGCACCGTCCAGTCCGGAGCGCCCGGCAGCGTCCCGCGCGCCGCGCTCTCGCTCGCGTACCCGCTCCTGGACATCGCGCTCGTCTCGATGGTCCTGGTCCTGCACTTCCGCCGCTCCGCGAACAACCGCTCCGCCGTCAACACGGCCATCGCGGCGCTCGCCCTGACCGTCCTGAGCGACGCGCTGTTCACCTCGCCGCTGCTGAACACCACCTACCGCTCCGGCGAGATCCTCGACGCCGGCTGGTTCGCCGGCTCCCTGCTGCTCGCCTACGCGCCCTGGGGCGCCCGTCGGCCCGACGGCGTCGACCGGCCCGTGCCCCAGCGCGCCGAACGGCCCCACAGCCGTCCCATCACCGGCTCGCTGCCCGCCCTGACCCCGTACCTCGCCGCCGCCGTCTGCACCCTCGGGATCCTCTACAACGTCGTCGACGGCCGGAAGGTCGACCGGATGGTCGTCTTCACCGGCTGCACCGTGGTCCTCGCCCTCGTCATCCGCCAGGGCATCATGCTCCTCGACAACATCGCGCTCACGCAGGAGCTGGCCCAGAAGGAGAACCACTTCCGCTCCCTGGTCCAGGGCTCCAGCGACGTCATCATGATCGCCGCGCCCACCGGGACCCTGCGCTACGTCAGCCCCGCCGCGGCCGGGGTCTACGGCCGCGAGGCGGAGGAGCTGATCGGCAGCGAGCTGGCCAGCCTGATCCATCCCGACGACCTCGGACGCGTGGTCCACGAGGTGCGCCGCTTCCTGGCCGCACCGCCCGCCGAGGAGCCCACGACCCGCATCGAGTGCCGGTTCGAATCGGGCAGCGGCGAATGGCTCAACGTGGAGTCCACCGTCAACCGGCACCAGGGCGGGCTCATCCTCAACAGCCGGGACGTCACCGAGAGGGTCCGCCTCCAGGCCCAGCTCCAGCACAGCGCCGAACACGACCCCCTGACCGACCTGCCCAACCGGGCCCTGTTCACCCGCCGGGTCCGCCAGGCGCTCACCGGCCGCCGCGCCGGGGACCACAGCACCGCCGTGCTCTTCATCGACCTCGACGGCTTCAAGGCGGTCAACGACACCATCGGCCACCAGGCCGGCGACGAGCTGCTCGTCGAGGCCGCCCACCGCCTCCAGGACGCCGTCCGGGCGGGGGACACCGCAGCCCGGCTCGGCGGGGACGAGTTCGCCGCCCTGATCCTCGGCGACGGCAGCCGCGACCGCAGCGCCCGCGAGTACCAGGTGCACGAGATCGCCGAGCGGCTGCGCAGCACCCTCTCCCAGCCCTACCGCATCGCGGGCAGCGAGGTCAGGGTCGCCGCCAGCATCGGCGTGGCCTTCGCCGACCCCGGCATCACCCCTTCGGACCTGATGCGCAACGCAGATCTGGCGATGTACCGGGCCAAGGCCGGCGGCAAGGACCGCGTCGAGCTGTACGCCCCCCAGATGCAGGCCGAGGTCGTCCGCAAGGCCGAGCTGGCGGGCCGGCTGCGCACCGCGCTCCACGAGGGCGAGTTCGCCCTGTTGCACCAGCCCGTGGTCTCGCTGGCCACCGGTGAGGTCACTGCGGTGGCCGCCCAGGCCCGCTGGCGGTCCTCTCAGGGGATCCTCTTCACGCCGGCCGAATTCCTCCGGGCGGCCGAGCACGGTGAGGCGGGGGCCGCCGGGCAGGACGCCGCGCGCACCGCCGAACTGGGCCGCTGGCTGCTGGAAGAGGCCGTCGAGCGGGCCGCCGAGCGCCACCGGGCGGGACAGGACGTACCAGTGGCGGTACGGATGACCGCGCAACGGCTGCTCGACCGGGCCCTGCCCCGCGGTTCCGTGGAGGCGCTGCTGGCCCGGCACGGCCTGCCCTCGGGGGCGTTGGTGCTGGAACTGGCCGCCTCCGACCCCAGAGTGCCCTTCGACGAGCTGGAGCGCCGCCTGACGGCCCTGCACCGGCTCGGCGTCCGGATCGCCCTCGACGGCTTCGGCAGCGGCTATGCGGCCATCAGCGCCCTCCGCAGGCTTCCCGTGGACCTCCTCAAGCTGGACCGGGGACTGGTCGAGGGGGTGGTCGAGTCCGCCCGGCTGCACAAGATCACCGCAGGATTGTTGCGTATCGCAAATGACCTGGGCATGCAGTCCGTGGCGGACGGGCTGGACCTGCCCGAGCAGGTGCTGGCCCTGCGGGCCATGGGGTGCACCCACGGCCAGGGAGCGGCCTTCTCCGGACCACTCGACGAATACAGGCTGCGGCGCGCGCTCGTGAGGGGTACGTTCCCAGTACCGGGCGGTACGGCCCAGCCGGCCTTGGCCGGTGGCTCGTCCGGTGGTTCGATGGTCATCCGTAGAGGCTCAAATAATGAGACGCCCGTCCCACCCGCTTGACATCGACCTCCCGCCGGAGGGAGGGTCAGTGCCATGCGCACCCGAATTCTCGTACTTGGAAAGCGCGTCGGCTGAAGCTGGGACCACCATGTCCCCGCTCAACGCTACCGACGCGCTCCCCTCGCTTGCCACCAGGCACGAGGGGTTTTTTGTTGCACTGGCACACGCCCCCGGTCCTGATCCGGGGGATCCCCGCCCCTCGTAAAACCCTCAGCTTCGAGAAGAGAATGCCGATGACCGAGCAGGCCACCGGGGCCCACCATCCGCAGCCGCGGCCCCGTACGGGTGGACACCAGCCCACCGCAGTTGAGCACGTCACGGGCGCCCAGTCCCTCATCCGCTCTCTCGAAGAGGTGGGGTGCGACACCGTCTTCGGCATCCCGGGGGGCGCCATCCTCCCCGCGTACGACCCGATGATGGACAGCAAGAAGGTCCGTCACATCCTGGTCCGCCACGAGCAGGGCGCCGGGCACGCCGCCACCGGCTACGCGCAGGCCACCGGCAAGGTCGGCGTCTGCATGGCCACCTCGGGCCCGGGTGCCACCAACCTGGTCACCCCGATCGCCGACGCGCACATGGACTCCGTCCCGCTCGTCGCCATCACCGGCCAGGTCTCCTCCAAGGCGATCGGCACGGACGCCTTCCAGGAGGCGGACATCGTCGGCATCACGATGCCGATCACCAAGCACAACTTCCTGGTCACCAAGGCCGAGGACATCCCGCGGACGATCGCCGAGGCGTTCCACATCGCCGCCAGCGGCCGTCCGGGCCCGGTCCTGGTGGACATCGCCAAGGACGCCCTCCAGGCGAAGACCACCTTCTCCTGGCCGCCGTCCATGGACCTGCCCGGCTACCGGCCGGTCACCAAGCCGCACGCCAAGCAGATCCGCGAGGCCGCCAAGCTCATCTGTCAGGCCAAGCGCCCGGTCCTGTACGTCGGCGGCGGCGTCATGAAGTCCGGCGCCACGGCCGAACTGAAGGTCCTCGCCGAGCTGACCGGGGTCCCGGTCTGCACCACCCTGATGGCGCTCGGCTCCTTCCCCGACAGCCACCCGCTGCACGTCGGCATGCCAGGCATGCACGGCAGCGTCACCGGCGTCACCGCGCTCCAGAAGTCGGACCTGCTGATCGCGCTCGGCACCCGCTTCGACGACCGCGTCACCGGCAAGCTGGACAGCTTCGCGCCGTTCGCCAAGGTCATCCACGCGGACATCGACCCCGCGGAGATCGGCAAGAACCGCGAGGTCGACGTCCCGATCGTCGGCGACGCCCGCGAGGTCATCGCCGACCTGATCCAGGCCGTCCAGGCCGAGCACACCGAGGGCAACGCGGGCGACTACACCGCCTGGTGGAAGGACCTCAACCGCTGGCGGGACACCTACCCGCTGGGCTACGACCTGCCCGAGGACGGCATGCTGTCCCCCCAGCAGGTCATCGAGCGGATCGGCGCGCTCGCGCCGAAGAGCACGATCTTCGCGGCGGGCGTCGGCCAGCACCAGATGTGGGCCTCGCACTTCGTCAAGTACGAGGAGCCGCGCACCTGGCTGAACTCCGGCGGCGCCGGAACCATGGGCTACGCGGTCCCGGCCGCGATGGGCGCGAAGGTCGGCATGCCGGAGCGCACCGTCTGGGCGATCGACGGCGACGGCTGCTTCCAGATGACCAATCAGGAACTGGTCACCTGCGCGCTGAACAACATCCCGATCAAGGTCGCGATCATCAACAACGGTGCGCTGGGCATGGTCCGCCAGTGGCAGACCCTGTTCTACAACCAGCGGTACTCCAACACCGTGCTGCACGCGGACGAGACCGGCCACGACACCGTCGGCTCCCAGCTCGGCGAGTCCATCGCACCCCGCAAGGGCACCCGCGTCCCGGACTTCGTCAAGCTGTCCGAGGCCATGGGCTGCGTCGCCCTGCGCTGCGAGGACCCGGCGGACCTGGACAAGGTCATCGCCGAGGCCAACGCGATCAACGACCGTACGGTCGTGATCGACTTCATCGTCCACGAGGACGCCATGGTGTGGCCGATGGTCGCCGCCGGCACCTCCAACGACGAGGTCATGGCAGCCCGGGGCGTCCGCCCCGACTTCGGCGACAACGAAGACGACTGAGCCGAGAGAGCCTGAGAGAGAGAACGCCTCACATGTCCAAGCACACGCTCTCCGTCCTGGTCGAGAACACGCCCGGCATCCTCGCCCGGATCGCCGCGCTGTTCTCCCGCCGCGGGTTCAACATCGACTCCCTCGCGGTCGGCGTCACCGAGCACCCCGACATCTCCCGCATCACCATCGTCGTGAACGTGGAGGACCTCCCGCTGGAGCAGGTGACCAAGCAGCTCAACAAGCTGGTCAACGTGCTCAAGATCGTCGAGCTGGAGCCGCACAACGCCATCGAGCGCGAACTCGTCCTGGTGAAGGTCCGCGCCGACAACGAGACGCGCTCGCAGATCGTCGAGATCGTCCAGCTGTTCCGCGCCAAGACGGTCGACGTCTCCCCGGAGGCCGTCACCATCGAGGCCACCGGCGGCACCGACAAGCTGGGCGCCATGCTCAAGATGCTGGAGCCCTTCGGCATCAAGGAGCTCGTGCAGTCCGGCACCATCGCCATAGGGCGTGGCGGCCGGTCCATCACGGACCGCAGCCTGCGCTCGATCGACCGCAGTGCCTGACCGCAGCGCCTGACGTCAGAGCCCGGCCGCGGCCGCCCGCCGGCCGCGGCGCTCCGGGGCGCGAATGCCCCGGTTCGAATGGCGAGACCGACAAACTCAGATTCCGTTCCCCGCCGTACGGTGGGAGCAACACCAGCGCACCAAGGAGATATCCCAGTGGCCGAGCTGTTCTACGAGAACGACGCCGACCTGTCCATCATCCAGGGCCGCAAGGTCGCGGTCATCGGTTACGGCAGCCAGGGCCACGCCCACGCGCTGTCGCTCCGTGACTCCGGCGTCGACGTCGTCGTCGGCCTCAAGGAGGGCTCGAAGTCCAAGGCCAAGGCCGAGGAGCAGGGTCTGAAGGTCGTCTCCGTGTCGGAGGCCGCCGAGTGGGCGAACGTCATCATGATCCTGACCCCGGACCCGCTCCAGGCCGAGATCTACGAGGAGTCCATCAAGGACCACCTCAAGGAGGGCGACGCGCTCTTCTTCGGCCACGGCTTCAACGTCCGGTACGGCTTCATCAAGCCCCCCGCCAACGTCGACGTCGCCCTGGTCGCCCCGAAGGGCCCGGGCCACCTGGTCCGCCGTCAGTACGAGGAGGGCCGCGGCGTTCCGTGCATCGCCGCCGTCGAGCAGGACGCCACCGGCAAGGCCTTCGACCTGGCGCTGTCCTACGCGGCCGGCATCGGCGGCACCCGCGCCGGCGTCATCAAGACGACCTTCACCGAGGAGACCGAGACCGACCTGTTCGGTGAGCAGGCCGTCCTCTGCGGTGGCGCCTCCGCTCTGGTCAAGGCCGGTTTCGAGGTCCTGACCGAGGCCGGCTACCAGCCGGAGATCGCGTACTTCGAGTGCCTGCACGAGCTGAAGCTCATCGTGGACCTCATGTACGAGGGCGGCCTGGAGAAGATGCGCTGGTCGGTCTCCGAGACCGCCGAGTGGGGCGACTACATCACCGGCCCGCGCGTCATCACCGACGCCACCAAGGCCGAGATGAAGAAGGTCCTGGCCGAGATCCAGAGCGGCGAGTTCGCCAACACCTGGATGGCCGAGTACAAGGCGGGTCTGCCCAAGTACAACGAGTACAAGAAGGCCGACGAGGCCCACCTGCTGGAGACCACCGGCAAGAAGCTGCGCAAGCTGATGAGCTGGGTCGACAGCGACGAGAGCTGATCTCGTGCGCGGCGGGGCCGGGACGTGTCGTTCCGGCCCCGCCGCGCACCGCCCCCACCGGTGGAGATGGCCGGAATGTAGGCCTCGTGTAGCGCGGATTGTCCACCCCGGCCAATCTCGGACGGGTGATCCTTCCGTACAGGCGGAATTCCGGTTCGGATCCGCTACTACACTGCACAACACAACGCGTCAGGCCCACAGTGTCGTGCGTCTTCCACGCGGCTACCCCCTCCACCGCCTGCGGCCGTCGGGACGGCCGTCCGCACTGGACTTGTGAGGACCCACGTGAGCTCGAAACCTGTCGTACTCATCGCCGAAGAGCTGTCGCCCGCCACGGTGGACGCGCTCGGTCCGGACTTCGAGATCCGGCACGTCAACGGCGCCGACCGCGCCGAGCTGCTCCCCGCGATCGTCGACGTCGACGCGATCCTCGTCCGCTCCGCCACCAAGGTGGACGCCGAGGCGATCGCCGCCGCCAAGAAGCTGAAGGTCGTCGCGCGCGCCGGTGTCGGTCTCGACAACGTCGACGTCTCCGCCGCCACCAAGGCCGGCGTGATGGTCGTGAACGCCCCGACCTCCAACATCGTCACCGCCGCCGAGCTCGCCTGCGGCCTGCTCGTCGCCACCGCCCGCCACATCCCGCAGGCCAACACCGCCCTGAAGAACGGTGAGTGGAAGCGGAACAAGTACACGGGCGTCGAGCTCAGCGAGAAGACCCTCGGCGTCGTCGGCCTCGGCCGCATCGGCGTCCTGGTCGCCCAGCGCATGTCGGCCTTCGGCATGAAGATCGTGGCCTACGACCCCTACGTGCAGCCCGCGCGCGCCGCCCAGATGGGCGTCAAGATGCTGACGCTGGACGAGCTGCTGGAGGTCGCCGACTTCATCACCGTGCACCTGCCCAAGACCCCCGAGACCCTCGGTCTCATCGGGGACGAGGCCCTGCACAAGGTGAAGCCTTCCGTCCGCATCGTCAACGCCGCCCGCGGCGGGATCGTGGACGAGGCCGCGCTGTACTCGGCCATCAAGGAGGGCCGCGTCGCCGGCGCCGGTCTCGACGTGTACGCGAAGGAGCCCTGCACGGACTCCCCGCTCTTCGAGCTCGACCAGGTCGTCTGCACCCCGCACCTCGGCGCGTCCACGGACGAGGCCCAGGAGAAGGCCGGCATCTCGGTCGCCACGTCGGTGCGCCTCGCGCTCGCCGGTGAGCTCGTGCCGGACGCGGTCAACGTCCAGGGCGGCGTCATCGCCGAGGACGTCCGTCCCGGTCTGCCGCTCGCCGAGAAGCTCGGCCGCATCTTCACCGCCCTCGCGGGCGAGGTCGCGGTCCGCCTCGACGTCGAGGTCTGCGGCGAGATCACCCAGCACGACGTCAAGGTGCTCGAACTCTCCGCGCTCAAGGGTGTCTTCGAGGACGTCGTCGACGAGACGGTCTCCTACGTCAACGCCCCGCTGTTCGCGCAGGAGCGCGGCGTCGAGGTCCGCCTGACCACCAGTTCGGAGTCCCCGGACCACCGCAACGTGGTGACCGTGCGCGGCACCCTGTCGGACGGCCAGGAGGTCTCGGTCTCCGGCACCCTGGCCGGCCCCAAGCACCTCCAGAAGATCGTCGGCGTGGGCGAGTACGACGTGGACCTGGCCCTGGCCGACCACATGATCGTGCTGCGCTACACCGACCGCCCGGGTGTGGTCGGCAAGGTCGGGCAGCTGCTCGGCGAGGCCGGTCTGAACATCGCGGGCATGCAGGTCGCCCGCGCCGAGGAGGGTGGCGAGGCGCTCGTCGTCCTCACCGTCGACGCCGAGGTCCCGGTCGACGTCCTCGCGGCCATCTCCGCCGAGATCGGCGCCGCGTCGGCCCGCACGGTCAACCTCGGCTGACCGCCGCACCGCATCCGAAAGGGCCCGGGGTGTTCCCCGGGCCCTTTCGCGTCTCCTCCCGCCGCTACGGGGGCTCAGCCCATCGGCGCGGCGGCCGGGACGGCCCGCTCCGCCGCGGCCGGGGCGGCGGCCTTCCCGCTCCGGGCCAGGGCCAGGGCGCCGGCCGCCGCCACGAGGAGCAGGGCCGCACCGCCCCAGGCCGCGTACTGCATTCCGTGGACGAAGGCCTCACGGGCCAGGGCCAGCAGCTGTGCGCCGGCCGCTCCGCCGGTCTGCGCGGCGGTGGCCGCCGCGCCGCCCAGGGTCTCCCGGACGGCGGGCTCGGCGCCCGACAGGTCGGAGCGGTAGACGGCGGTGCCGAGGCTGCCGAGCAGCGCCATGCCGAGGGCGCCGCCGAACTCCTGGCCCGTCTCCAGCAGCGCGGCGGCCGACCCGGCCTTCTCGGCGGGGGCCGAGGCCAGTGCCATGTCGGAGACCAGCGACATCACCACCACGATGCCGGAGGCCAGCACCCCGGCGCCGGCCAGCAGCAGCCACAGGGAGTCGGTGCCCACCAGGGAGATCAGGCCGAACCCGGCGGCGGCCAGGACGAAGCCGCCGGCGATGACGCGGGCCCGGTCGGTCTTCTGGGCCAGGGCCGCTCCGACGGGGGCCGCGGCGCCGATGAAGAGGGAGGGCGCGAGGCTCCACAGGGCCGCCTCCAGGGTGCCCATGCCGAGCACCGACTGCAGGTACTGGGTGGTGAAGTAGGCCGAGCCCATCATGGCGAACGCGGCCACGGTGTTGAGGCCGATGCCCGCCCCGAAGCCGCGCCCCCGGAACAGCGCCCGGGAGACCATCGCGTCCTCGTTGCGGCGCTGGCGGCGGACGAAGGCGTAACCGAACGCCAGGCCGACGAGCAGGCAGCCGACGGAGAGGGGCTCGAAGCCCTCGGCGGCGATCTCCTTGAGCCCGTAGACCACCGGCAGGACGGCGGCCGTCGACAGCGGGATGCTCAGCAGGTCGAAGCGTCCGGGCGCCGGGTCCTTGAACTCCGGGACCAGCACCGGGACCAGGACCAGCAGGAGCAGCATCGCGGGCACGTTGATCAGGAAGACCGAGCCCCACCAGAAGTGGTTCAGCATCACGCCGCTGAGCACCGAGCCCAGGGCGATGCCGCCCGTCATGGCCCCGGACCAGATGGCGATGGCCTTGCCGCGCTGCTTGTCGTCGCGGAAGAGGTTGCGCACGAGGGCCAGGGTGGAGGGCATCAGGGTCGCGCCGCCGACGCCGAGGAGCACGCGGGCCGCGATCAGCATCCCGGCGCTGGTGGCGTAGGCGGCGGCGACGGAGGCGAGGCCGAAGGCGCCGGCTCCCATCAGCAGCAGCTTGCGGCGGCCGATCCGGTCGCCGAGCGAGCCCATCGTGATCAGCAGGCCGGCGAGGGCGAAGGCGTAGCTGTCGAAGATCCACAGCTGCTGGGTGGCGCTCGGGTCGAGCTCCCGGGTGATGGCCGGGATGGCGAAGTAGAGGACGGAGGTGTCCATCGAGACCAGGAGCAGGGGCAGCAACAGGACCGTGAACGCGGTCCATTCGCGGCGGCCGGCGAGGCGCGCCGTAGCGGCGGGGTTCGTCATGAGAAGGAATGTACATCCGTCATAAACGCTTGTCTATGACGGATGTATGGAACTTATGTCTGGGACGGTTGTCTTGCTACCGTGATGCCATGGGACATCGCGAAGATCTGCTCGAAGGCGCGAAGAAGTGCCTGGCCGAGAAGGGGTTCGTGCGGACGACGGCGCGCGACATCGTCAACGCCTCGGGCACCAACCTGGCGTCCATCGGCTACCACTACGGCTCCAAGGACGCCCTGCTCACCCAGGCCTTCATCGCCCTGATGGAGGAATGGGGCGAGGGCTTCGGGGGTGCACTGGGCGGTGCGGACGGCTCGATGGAGCGCCTGCACGGCCTGTGGGAGGGGGTCGTGGACCGGCAGGAGGAGGCCGCGCCCGTCTGGGCGGCCAGCCTGGAGATCGCGCTGAGCCGTGGTCAGCACGCCGAACTGCGGGCCATGCTCGGCGCCTCGCAGCGGGAGGGGCGCAGGGGCCTGATCTCGATGCTGACCGGGATCCCGGAGGACGAGGTGACCGACCGCGACGAGCGCACCCGCGGCGCCGTCTACCAGGCGCTGCTCAACGGCCTGATGATCCAGTGGCTGTTCGACCCGGCGAGCGCCGCCACGGCGGAGGAGTTCACCGAGGGGCTGCGGCGGGTGGCCGAGGGGCTCACGGTCCCGGCGGAGGGCGGCGAGGGCTGAGCGCGGGCTGAGCGGCGCCCGCCGCCGCACCGCCGGCCGGCTCCTCCCTGCGCGGCGGCCCGGCGGGGAGGGGCCGGCCGGGCCCGCACCCCGCTTCCGCTGTTTCCGACGTTTCCGCCGGTCAGCCGTGCAACCGGGAGGCCTTGAGGGCCATGTGGAGCAACAGGCGGTCCTCGCCCTCGTCCAGGTCGAGTCCCGTCAGCTGCTCCACCCGGCCCAGCCGGTAGTACAGGGTCTGGCGGTGGATGCCCAACGCGGCCGCCGCACGGCCCGCCTGGCCCGCGCAGTCGAGGAACACCTCGGCGGTACGGGCCAGTTCCCGGTGGGCCGGGCCGAGCAGGGCCCGGGTCGCCGGGTCGTCCGCCGGGCCCGCCGCCAGGGCGGCCAGCATCCGGTACGGGCCGATCTCCGACCACTGCGCCACCGGCCCCAGCAGGGGCCGGGCGGCGGCCGTCCGGGCCGCGGCGGTGGCCTGCGCCCAGGCGGCGGGCAGCTCCGCGAGCGTCCGGACCGGGTCGGACAGGCCCGCGGCGGGGCCCGGCGCGCCGTCCGACGCGGCCCCGGAGCCCGTGGGCCCGGGGCGGGGCAGCAGCCGTCCCACCGCGGTCAGGGCCGGGGCCAGCGCGTCCGTCGAGCGCAGCCGGAGCAGGACGGCGAGCGCCCCGCCCCCGGAGCCTGCGGGCCCCCCGCCGGACGCACCCGCCACGCCGTTCGCGCCGGCGGCGTCACCCGGTAYGACGCACACCGCCGCCGCCCCCGGCACCGACGCGGGAGCCTCCCCGGCCCACGGCGCCACGCACACGGCGGCGTGCAGTCCCTCGGCCCCGGGCCCCAGGGCCACCCGCAGCGCGGCCACCGCCATGTCCTGCTGCCAGCCCCGCCCGCCGGTGAGGACCGCGAGGAACTCCCGGGACAGGTCGGCTCCCGCCTTGGCCTCCTCTGCGAGCAGCACCCCGATCCGGTCGGCCACCTCCATCGCGGCGGCCAGTGCCCCGGCCGCGGGGCCCGGCTCCTGGTCGAGGAGCCACACGTAGCCCTGCACGATGCCCCGGTAGCGGACCGGCAGGCAGATCCGCCCACGGAAGACCCCCGCGTCCGGGGCTGCCGGGATGCGGACGGGGCCGGTCGCGCGGGTGATCCCGTAGGCCTCGAACCAGGACCGGACGGCCGCCGTGGACTGCCGGGTCAGGATCGAGCGGGTGCGGACGGGATCCATGACGAGGTCGTCGTCGCTGTCGTGGGCGCCGAAGGCGATGAGGCGGAAGTCCCGGTTCTCCAGGGTGGCCGGGGCGCCGAGCAGCGCCGAGATCTCGTCGACCAGGTCCTGGTAATCGCCCTTCACGCGCCCATTCTCCCATCTCGCACACGGCTCTTCAGACAGATGTATGACATCCGGACCACGGATGCGTGACAGCTGTCGATGGCAGAGGATCGTGGACATCCTTAGGTTTCACGGTGGTTTTACTCGCGTTTTCCCTACGGTCGCGGCCCACCCCGCACGGCGGCCGTCGTCCGCTTCTGCCACCCGTTGGAGGTGCCCCGTGCTGGGTCCCGTGATCCTCGCCGCTTCGCGCAGCGACAAGATGCGTCGAATCGTCTCCGCCGCCCCCGTGACCAAGCCCGTGGTGAACCGCTTCATCCCGGGTGAGACGGTCGACCAGGTCATCCCGATCGTCGAGGACCTCACGCAGCGCGGCCTGGAGATCACCCTCGATGTCGTCGGCGAGGACATCACCGCCGTGGAGCAGTCCCACGCGGCCCGCGACGCCTACCTGGAGCTCATCGAGCGCCTCGGCGCGCTGGGCCTGGGCGAGACGGTCGAGATGTCCGTCAAGCTGTCCATGTTCGGCCAGGCGCTGGAGGGCGGCCACGAGCTGGCCCTCGCCAACGTCCGCCCGGTCGTCGAGGCCGCCGCGGCCATCGGCACCACCGTGACCCTGGACGCCGAGGACCACACCACCCTCGACTCGATGTTCGCCATCCACGAGGAGCTGCGCCGGGACTTCCCGCGGACCGGCTGCGTGATCCAGGCCTACCTCTTCCGCACCGAGGCCGACGCCCGCCGCCTGGCCGCCGCCGGCAGCCGCGTCCGCATCGTGAAGGGCGCCTACAAGGAGCCAGCCGAGGTCGCGTACCAGGACAAGGCCGAGATCGACAAGGCGTACGTCCGGATCATGAAGATCCTGATGGAGGGCGACGGCTACCCGATGATCGGGTCCCACGACCCGCGTCTCATCGCCATCGGCCAGGAGCTGGCCCGCCAGGCAGGGCGCAAGCTGGACGAGTACGAGTTCCAGATGCTGTACGGCATCCGCAGCGAGGAGCACCTGCGGCTGGCCGCCGAGGGCCACCGGATGCGCGTCTACACGGCCTACGGCACCGACTGGTACGGCTACTTCATGCGCCGCCTCGCGGAGAAGCCGGCCAACCTGCTGTTCTTCCTCCGCTCGATGATCACCAAGAACTAGGCACCCCACTAGCTCAAGGAGTTACCAGCCCCATGGATGCTGTGACCCAGGTCCCCGCGCCGGTCAACGAGCCGGTCCACTCGTACGCCCCCGGCAGCCCGGAGCGTACGCGCCTCGAATTCCAGCTCAAGCAGCTGTCCGAGAACCCGATCGACCTCCCCATGACGATCGACGGCGTCAAGCGGATGGGCGGCGGCGAGCGCTTCGACGTCGTCCAGCCCCACGACCACAAGTCCGTCATCGGCACCTACGCCAACGCCACCGAGGCCGACGCCCAGGAGGCCGTCGACGCCGCCCTGGCCGCCGCCCCGGCCTGGCGCGCGATGTCCTTCGACGACCGCGCCGCGATCATCCTGCGCGCCGCCGAGCTGCTCGCCGGCCCGTGGCGCGAGAAGCTGGCCGCCTCCACCATGCTGGGCCAGTCCAAGACGGCGCAGCAGGCCGAGATCGACACCCCGTGCGAGCTCGTCGACTTCTGGCGCTTCAACGTCCACTTCGCCCGGCAGATCCTCGCCGAGCAGCCCGCCGCGAACAGCGCCGGCGTGTGGAACCGCAGCGACCACCGCCCGCTCGAAGGCTTCGTCTACGCGATCACGCCGTTCAACTTCACGGCCATCGCCGGCAACCTGCCGACCGCCCCGGCCCTGATGGGCAACGTGGTCGTCTGGAAGCCGTCCCCGACGCAGACCCACTCCGCGGTCCTCCTCATGGAGCTCCTGGAGGCGGCCGGCCTGCCCAAGGGCGTCATCAACCTGGTGACCGGCGACGGCATCGCCGTCTCCGAGGTGGCCCTGAACCACCCGGAGCTGGCCGGCATCCACTTCACCGGCTCGACCAAGACCTTCCAGTACCTGTGGAAGACGGTCGGCAACAACATCGAGAAGTACCGCTCCTACCCGCGCCTGGTCGGCGAGACCGGCGGCAAGGACTTCGTCGTCGCGCACCCGTCCGCGGACCGCGCGATCCTGAAGACCGCCCTGACCCGCGGCTCCTTCGAGTTCCAGGGCCAGAAGTGCTCCGCCTCCTCGCGCGCCTACGTTCCGGCCTCCATCTGGAACGACGGCTTCAAGGAGCAGTTCGCCGCCGAGGTCGACGGCATCACCATGGGTGACGTCCGCGACCTGACCAACTTCATCGGCGCGGTCATCGACGAGCGCTCCTTCGCGAAGAACAAGGCCGCGATCGACCGTGCGAAGGCCGACCCGACCTGCACGATCGTCGCCGGTGGCACGTACGACGACGCCGAGGGCTACTTCGTCCGCCCGACCGTCATCGAGTGCACCGACCCGGAGAACGAGGTCTTCACGACCGAGTACTTCGGCCCGATCCTCGCGATCCACGTCTACGAGGACGACAAGTACGACGAGATGCTCGCCCAGATGGAGAACGTCTCGGCGTACGCCCTGACCGGCGCCGTCATCGCGCAGGACCGCTATGCGGCCGCCGACACGATGGAGAAGCTCCGCTTCGCGGCGGGCAACTTCTACATCAACGACAAGTCGACCGGCGCCGTCGTCGGCCAGCAGCCCTTCGGCGGCGGCCGTGCCTCGGGCACCAACGACAAGGCGGGCGCGGCCTCGAACCTGCTGCGCTGGACCTCGACCCGCTCCATCAAGGAGACCCTGGTCCCGCCGACCGAGTACGGCTACCCCCACATGGGCTGACCCGCCCCTCGCTGAACCCCGCCCCCGCTCCGGTACCCCCAAGTCCGGAGCGGGGGCGGTCTCCATTTCCGGTCCGGAGCGGGTGGCGCGCGACGCGCTCAGACCTCCACCAGTACCTGGTCCAGGGACTTGCGGATCAGGTCCGGGACCTCGCAGTCCTGCGCCGGGTAGCCCACCGGGATGACCGCGAAGGCCTTCTCGTTCTCCGGGCGGTTCAGGACGTGGCTCAGGAAGCGCATCGGGCTCGGGGTGTGGATGAGGGCCGCCAGGCCCGAGAGGTGGAGGGCCGAGAGGAGCATGCCGACGGCGATGCCGACCGACTCGTCGACGTAGTAGTGCTTGCGCTTCGTGCCGTCGGGGCCGAGCCAGTACCGCTGCTGGAAGACCACGATCAGCGCCGGCGCGTCCGTGAGGTGGGTCTTCACCGCGTCGGTGCCGATGGGGCGCAGCGCCGCGAGCCATTCGTCGCCGAGCCTGCCGTCGTAGGAGATCTCCTCCTCCTGCTCGGCCGCGGCGCGGATCTGGCGGCGCACCGCCGGGTCCTTGACCAGGACGAAGGTCCACGGCTGCTGGTGCGCCCCGGAGGGAGCGGTGGCCGCGCAGGCGACGGCGTCGCGGACGACCCGGTCGGGGACCGGGTCCGGGGAGAAGTGGCGTACGGTGCGCCGCTCGTCCATCCGGGCCCGCAGCTCCGCCGCGCGCGCGAGGGATTCCTCGCTCGGCATGCGCGCGGGACGGTAGGCGACGGGCCGGTAGGGCTGGCCATGGGTCGGGGTCCACTGCTGGGTACGGGGCGACATGCGCAGATCTTCACGCGGGGGAACCCCTGAGGCCAGAGTCGCGTCCTTGCCGACTGTCCGATGTGTACTGACAGGGGGGCTATGACCGTGACGAACGTCGGTCGATTCGTGGACTGGGAAGGCTGCTTCAACGCCCGCGACCTCGGCGGCCTCGGGGCCCTGCCGTCCGGGGTCCTGGTACGGGCGGACAGCCTCGACGGGCTCACCGCACGGGGCTGGACCACCCTGGCCGCGCACGGCGTGCGGACCGTCATCGACCTGCGCAACCACGACGAGCGGGGCGTGGACCACGCACCCCGCCCGGCCGGGATCAACACGTCGGTGATCCCGCTCGACGGCATCGAGCACCGGGACTTCTGGGACGTGTGGTGGGGCACCGCGGGTTTCGCGACCCCCGCGTATTTCCGGCCTTTCCTGGACCGTTTCCCCGACCGGGTCGCCACCGTCGCGCGCGCCGTCGCCGACGCCCCGCCGGGCGCGGTGGTCTTCCACTGCGGGCTGGGCCGCGACCGCACCGGGATCGTCGCGCTCGTCCTGCTGCGGCTCGCGGGCGCGAGCGCCGAGGAGATCGCCGACGACCACGCGCTGAGCGAGCCGCGCGTCCGCGCCCGGTACGCGGCCGAGGGCCGGCCCTACGACGCCGCCGGGATCGAGGAGTACCTCACCGGACTCGGCACCACCGTCCAAGCCCTCGCCCGCGACGCCGCACGCCGGCTCGACGCGGAGGCCTACCTGCGCGCGGCGGGGCTGACCGGGGCCGAGCTGGGGCGGCTCCGCGACAGGCTCCGGGGGCGTTGATACCGTCCCCGGATGGAGATCTGGGACGCGCACGCCGTACGGGAGCGGCTGCGGGAGAAGGCCGCCCGGGACCCGGGGTACGCCCGGTACGGGGCGCAGACGCACCGGTACGCGCTGGCAGCCCCGCTCGCCCCGGCGGCGGTCGACGGCTTCGAGGAGCGGCACGGGATCCGGTTGCCGTCGCCGTACCGGGCCTTCGTGACGGCGGTGGGCGACGGCCCGGCGGGGCCCGGCCACGGGCTGCTGCCGCTGGTCACCCCGCGCCCGGAGGCGGCGGCCGGGGAGGAGTGGGCGGTGGACGGGGAATGGGAGGACGACCGGCGGCCGGGCCGCGCGGCGGCGCCC